>CALACZ010000165.1 GCA_937890735.1 uncultured Bacillota bacterium | reverse complement strand
GGCGCTCCAGTGCAGCTTTCCTGGCTTTGGTCACGCCGTCCGGTGAGAGCATTTCACGCAGGCCCAGTTCGTTCGCAGACAGCTTTTCGTAGCCGAACACGCCGTAGGTATGACCGAGGATTGCACGGTCTTTCGCGCTGAGTGTGTGAAAAAGCTGCTCCAGTTCCTCTGTGCAGACCTGCCGGTAAACGGTCTGTTCCGGCGTAAGGGTATGCTGATCGAGCAACAGCCACGCAAGCGGATCATCGTCCGAATCGTCTCCTGAAAGCGCAGAGACAGAAAGCGGCTTCGTCTTGCAGCCGATCAGCTGCGCGGCTTTCTCTGCGGAAACGCCGAGTGTATGTGCAACTTCATCCGGAGAAACCTTCTCCTCCTTGTGCAGCCGCTGCGCCTGCTTTATGCGCTGCATTTCATCCTTAGGCAGCGCCAGCGCACCGACGTTTGCCTCCAAATAACGGTACATCTTGCCACGCAGAAATGGGGACAGATATGTAGTCAGTTTTCCGCGATTCTCATCATACTCCCCGGTGGAAAGGCGCTCACAAAGCTCTAGCGCGCCTTCGGCGCATAGTTCATCCAGCGTTTCTTTGTCCGCGCAGCCAAAGCTCTGCGCAGCGTCCTTTGCAACAGAAGCAATGAATCCCTGCATTTGCAGATAGAGCTGCTCGAAGGCTTCCGTGTCGCCGCTGAGATATTGCCGGTACAATTCTTCGTTCGTCATGCGTTGCCACCTCTATCGCAAGATGAGACTCCAAGACGAAGAAGGCGTTCCATTCCCAGCGTACATTTTTACAAAAGACGACGGCACACTCATCCACCCGGACACGTTCAGCAAGCATCTGAAATCCCTGTTTGCGGAAATCGGCCTGCCGAAAGCCTATCACCTGCATACGCTCCGCCACTTTTTCGTTTCAACGCTCTTGCACGAAGGTGTGGACAAGAATACAGTCGCAGACCTCGCCGGTCATGGCGATACGTCATTCCTCGAACGAACCTAAAAAAGCTGATTCAGGCGCTGGAAACCGTGAGCATCTTACACGAAACCTACTTCAAGCTCATCATCGCCACCGGAATGCGGCGCGGCGAATGCTGCGCACTCAAATGGGAGGATATCAACTACGCCGAGCGGAGCATCCATGTCTGCCGGAATGCCGTGAAGACTACCGGTGACGAAATCATCGTGAAAGCGCCGAAAACCAAAGCTGGCAATCGTTATGTGTACTTCTCTGCTGAAATGGAAAGCCTGCTCCGCGAGTACGAAGCCTTCTGCGCCGCCGAAACCGAGCGTTACGACCGGCGCAAGCAAACCAAAGACGATTATGTGTTTCGTCGGAAGGGCTGCAAACTGCCCATGACACCGTCGACCTTCACATGGCGATTCAAGAAAATTCTCAAGGCGAATGATCTGCCGACGGACTTGAATGTCCACAGCCTGCGCCACACGGCGGCAACCCTGTTCATTGCCAGCGGCACGGACGTTGGCACAGTTGCAGGATTGCTCGGACACAGCCAACCGTCGACCACGCTGGATATCTACACGCACGCCTTCGATAAGAACAAAAAAGCCGCCAGTCAGATCATGCAGAGCAGCTTGGAAATCTAAGCTATCTCCCAAAAAGCTCTATTCGGTTGTGCTATGCTGTGAAACAGATAATCAGAACAATCTTATATAAAAATCCCGTGAAATCATATGATTTCACGGGATTTTTGGTACGCCCGACACGATTCGAACGTGCGACCTACAGAGTCGGAGTCTGTCACTCTATCCAGCTGAGCTACGAGCGCATTTATGAGATAAACGGCGGGATGCCGGTCATCGCTTTTTGAAAATGGTAGTCAAACAGTAGTCAAGGAACAAGCGGAAAATCGCCCTCATACCCGAAAAGTCCAGCCGTATCAACGGCTTTGGGATTCTCTCAGCCAAATGGGGCAGAAACGTCGGAGTCTGTCACTCTATCCAGCTGAGCTACGGGCGCGTTTGGGCTGAACTGTCAGCGCAAGTATTATAGCAGTTTCTGCGGCGAATGTAAAGAAAAAACTGCATTTAGGATTTTTGAATCGCATCTTGCAAGTTTCCTGTTTCCGTCGGTCAGATTTGACGGCAATCCGGCGTAAATACCCGGTCATAATTGTCGAAAATGAATTTTCTTATAAAAAATTTTTCATTTTGTCTTGAAATCTGCGCGGCGGTTCTGTATAGTATGAATGTAAAAAAGAGGAGCGCGGTGCGCTCCGCGATACAGGAGGAAAGTATGAAAAAGAACGTAACGCGTATGCTGGCACTGGTGCTGGCGATTTTGATGATGATGACGGCGCTGGTCGCCTGCGGCTCGAAGGACGCCGCACAGAGCGGCGATACCGCGCCCGCCGCGACCTCCGGCAGCAAGCTGCGCTTTGTGACCGGCGGCGAATCCGGCACATATTACGGCTTTGGCTCTGTGATCGCACAGCACGCCACGAACAACGCCGGTATCAACGTCGTGGGTCTGGTCGGCAACGGCTCGCAGTCCAACGTGCAGGAGCTGCAGGACGGCAACGCCGAGCTGGCGTTCTGCCAGTCCGACGTGATGGCGTACGCCTATGACGGCACGAACCTGTTTGCCGAGATCGGCAAGATCGACTGCTTCTCCACCGTCGCCGCGCTCTACACCGAGCAGGTGCAGATCGTCACGACCGATCCCACCATCGAAACCGTCGCCGATCTCGCCGGCAAGAGCGTTTCCATCGGCGCAGCGGGCTCCGGCGTGTACTTTAACGCCATGGACGTTCTGGGCGCTTACGGTCTGACCGAGCAGGACATCAAGCCCACCTATCAGTCCTTCGGCGACAGCGCCGACGCGCTGAAGAACGGGCAGATCGACGCAGCATTCATCGTCGCCGGCGCGCCGACCACTGCGGTGACCGACCTTGCCACCACGAAGGACGTTTACCTCGTCTCGCTCGACGACGAGCACGTTGACGCGCTGCTCGCCTCTTCCCCGTACTACTCCAAAGTGACCATCCCTGCTGACGTCTACGGTCTGGATTCCGACACCATCACCGTCGCGGTCGCCGCTGTCATTCTGGCGCGTGACGACGTCTCCGAGGACGCCATTTACGCTCTGACGAAGGACATTTTTGACAACGCCGCGAGCCTTGGCGAGAGCCATGCCAAGTACAAGGAGATCAACACCGCCTTCGGCGCGTCCATCACCTCCGTTCCCTACCACAAGGGCGCTGCCAAGTACTTTGCCGAGCAGGGCTTTGACGTTCCCACCAAGTAACTGCCGAATCGCACGCGCTGCGGCGGGGCTTCCCGCCGCAGCCGCTGTACTCCCCTACTTTTTTCAGACAGGAGAGATGAACCTTGTCGCATAATTCCGAAAAAAACACGCAGAATATCGCGGCTGACGTCGATGCGGTCATGCGCAAATATGACCGGGAATCGAACACGCGTATCTGGACGGGCACGCCGCAGCTGGTCATTCGCATCCTCATGGCACTGTTTGCCGTATACTGCATCGCCATGACGCTCTTTTCCCGGGCAATGACCGAGATCCGGCTGCCGCTGTTCATGGGCTTTATCGTCATTGCCGGTTTTCTGAATTTCCCCGCCAGCAAGCACCATGTCAAGCCGAACCATATGCCGTGGTATGATTTTGTGCTCATGATCGTCGGTGCGGGCTGCTTCTTCTACTTCGCCATCAACTCCATGGCGCTCATCCGGCTTGCCACGCGGATCGAGCCGATCCACGTCGTCATCGGCTGCGTCGGGATCCTGGTGCTCGTGGAGTTGTGCCGCCGCTGCGTGGGTCTGCCGATCCTGGTCGTGCTGGGCGTGCTGCTCATCTATACGTTCATCAATCAGCTCAGCTACAACCCCAGCTTCTATCAGGCGCTGAAGAACATCATTTACAAGCTGTTCTACACGACCTCCGGCATCATCGGCACGCCGGTCAACGTGTGCTATACCTACATCGTTCTGTTCATCATCTTCGGCGCGTTTCTGGAGCGCACCGGCATTGCAAACTTCTTCATCTCCTTTGCCAACCGTCTGGCGGGCTGGTCCTCCGGCGGTCCTGCAAAGGTCGCGGTCATCTCGTCGGCGCTGTGCGGCATGGTCTCCGGCTCGTCGGTGGGCAACACCGTGACGACCGGCTCGTTCACCATCCCGATGATGAAAAAGACCGGCTATAAGCCGGAGTTTGCCGGCGCTGTCGAAGCAGCCGCCTCCACCGGCGGGCAGATCATGCCGCCGATCATGGGCGCGGCAGCGTTCCTGATGGCGGAATATATGGACATTCCGTATGCACAGGTCGCCGTCAAGGCGATCCTGCCCGCCGTGCTGTATTTCACCGGCATTTTCATCGCCGTCCATCTGGAGGCGAAAAAGCTGGGGCTGAAGGGTCTTTCCCGCGAGGAGCTGCCCAAATGGCGCGTGCTCGGGCGTGACTGCTATCTGCTCCTGCCGCTCATTCTGCTGGTGTGGCTCGTATCCTCGGGCGCAAAAACGATGTCGCATTCCGCGGCATACTCCATCCTCGCCGCCATCGCCGTGGGCGCGGTCAACTTCTATCTCACCCGCCGCCGCGGCACGGAGCAGGAGGCTGGGCAGAGCGCCGGTGCTGCGATCGTAGGCGCGGGCAAAGACACCTTCTCCTCCTGCGTCGGCGCGCTGGAATCCGGCGCAAAGGGCGCGATCACCGTCGCCGTCGCCTGCGCGATGGCTGGCATGATCGCCGGCTGCATCACCGTTACGGGTCTTGCATCCATCCTCATCAACGCCATCGTCCAGCTGGCGGGCAATGCGCACATCATCGGGCTCGTGCTCACGATGATCTGCTGCATCATCCTCGGCATGGGCGTGCCCACCACCGCAAACTACTGCATCATGGCGTCCACCTGCGCGCCGATCCTCATTCAGATGGGCTATCCGCTCGTCGCCGCGCACTTCTTCGTGTTCTACTTCGGCATCGTCGCGGACATTACGCCGCCGGTCGCGTTGGCTGCCTATGCCGGCTCTGCCATTGCCAAGTCGAATCCGATGAAAACAGGCTTCAACGCCACAAAGCTCGCCATCGCGGCGTTCATTGTGCCGTACATCTTCGCCTACAGCCCCGCAATGCTGTTTGTGGACGTGACCAGCGTCTGGACCGTGATCCAGATCTGCCTGTCGGCACTGCTCGGCATCTTCGGCATCGCCGCCGCGCTCAACGGCTTTTTGATGCTGCCGCTGCACTGGCTGGAGCGGATCGTGCTCGCCGCCGGCGGACTGACGCTGATGATCCCCGGTCTTGTGTCCGACCTGATCGGTCTGGCGCTGATCGTGTTCGTCATCCTGCTCCAGCTCATGCGCCGCAAGCGCAAGGCTGCACTTTAACAAACAAACTGTCCCGGTTCGGCAGTCTTGCCGAACCGGGACGCTTTTTATATATGAGCATACAGCGCGTACAGCGGCAGCTCGGGGTCGTATTTCTGCGGGGCGTAGTGGATCGAGCCGATGCGCGGTCCTGACACGCCGTACTTCGGATTGAAGCCGAACAGATTGCGGTACTGCATCAGATCGTCGTTTTCCTCGCGCATCGCCTCCAGCACCAACAGCGCCGCCATGGCATCGTCCACCGCGCGGTGTGAATTTTCCGCCGCCACACCGTAGCTCTCGATGGCGTTTTTCAGCTTGTGCGGGTACGGGCGGCGATCCTTGTAGACCGTGAGGATGTCCAGCATCCCGAGGTTTTTGAGGCAGTCCGCCATGCCCAGCCGCGCGAGATAAAAATACAAAAATGTAAAATCAAACTGCGCATTGAACGCCGCCATCATTGTGCGCGGCGCTTGCAGCAGCTGCGCAAAGCGCTCCGCCGCCTGCGCCTTTTCTACGCCCTCATCGGCGAGCATCTGCTCGGTGATGCCTGTCAGCTCCACGATCACAGGCGGAAGCCGCCTGCCCGGTGTAAGGCGGATGAGCAGATCCATCTCGTCCTCGATGCCCTGCGGCCCGACCGCCACCGCCGCCAGCTCGATGATCTCGTCGCGGCGGCAGTCGATGCCCGTTGTCTCCGTATCCAGCACGACCACGCGGTCATACTGCGTAAAAATCGAATCCAGCATTCTGCTTACCGGCGCAGTACGCGCCCTGCCCTTTCCTCTGTCCATTCTCCGCGCGCGATCGCGGGGCGTCCGCCGACGAACACATAGTCCATCCCCGCCGCCTCGCGCGCCGGGTCTGTGTAGGTGCCGCACTCGTGCAGCGCCAGCGGGGCAAAGACGCAGATGTCCGCGTCCGCGCCCGGCTGCAAAACGCCCTTGCCGGTCAGCCGCAGGCGGCTCGCCGGGAGCGACGTCATCTTCCGCACCGCCTCTTCGAGCGGCAGGAGCTTCTTTTGGTTTACATAAGTTTCAATCATCCGCACGAATGAGCCGTATACACGCGGGTGCAGCAGCCCGGTGTCGGGATAGGTGCTGTCGGAAATGATGCTGCTGAACGGGCACGCAAGCACTTGCTCCAGATCGTCATCGCTCGCTACGGCGTCGATCATGGACGCCGTGCAGTTTTCATCCGCCAGCAGATCGAAGATCAGGTCAAACGGATCGCGCCCCGCCTCCTGCGCCGCCCGCGCGACGCTCATGCCCAGCAGCCACGCGTTGTGTTCCTTTGCCGCGCTCGTCACATATACATTTTCCCAGCCGGAGAGCAGCGAGATATTCTCAAAATCGCTGTCATGCTCCATCCGGCGGCGCACCTGCGCGCGGTACGCGGGGTCGCGCAGATTTTGCGAGAGCTGCTCCAGCGGCGCGTTCTGGCACTCCGGCGGCAGGATGTGGATGAGCTGCGTCGAGCCGCGCGTGTAGGGGTACATATCGCACGCCGCGTCCAGCCCCGTCTGCCGCGCATTCTCCAGCAGATGCAGCATCTCCGGCGTGCATCTGCCCCAGTTGCGCTTGCCGATGCTCTTGAGGTGGCTCACCTCCAGCGGCACGCGCAGCGTTTCGGCGACGTGCAGCATCTCGCGCAGCGATTCGACCACGCGGTCGCCCTCCTGCCGCATATGGACCGTCACGACCACATCGCCGCCCGCCAGCGGGCGCAGCACCTTGATGAGCTCGTCCGTCGTGTAGAAGCACTCCGGCGCGTAGCCGAGCCCGAGCGACACGCCCAACGCACCATCAGACAGCGCCTGCTCCATCCGCCGGTGCAGCAGCTTCATCGCGTCCGCCGTCAGCGGCGCGCTTCCGAATCCGCTGACGCTCGCGCGCAGCGTGCCGCCGCCGACCAGCATTCCGAGATTCAGCGGCAGCGGCTGCTTTTCCAGCGCCGTCAGGTACGCCTCCATGCTCTGCACGCCCACCGTCTCCGGCAGCGCGCCGGTCACGGGGTCGAGATAGTGCAGGATCTGCGTGCGGTATTCCTCGCCGCACGGCGCGACCGACAGTCCGCAGTTGCCGTTAATGATCGTCGTCAGCCCCTGCCGCAGCTCCGCGCGCCCAAAGCCCGGGCGAAACGCCGCCGCGTCGGCGTGACGGTGAATATCGAGAAAGCCCGGCGTGACGGTCTTGCCCGCGGCGTCCACGCACACGCGCGCCTGCGCCGCGTCAAACTGCCCGATCCCGGCGATCTTGCCGCCCCGGATCGCCACGTCGGCACGCACGCCCGCGCGCCCCGTCCCGTCGATCACCGTTCCGTTTTTCAGGATATAGTCCAGCATAGCCAGCACCTCATTTCTCCCTGATTTTACACGCTTTGCCGCCAAAAAGCAACCGCGTGCGCAGAAAAAGAACGAGCCGGGCGGCTCGTTCTTTTCGTGTCAGATCTTCCAGATGTCCTTGGCGTATTCGCGGATGGTGCGGTCGGAGGAGAAGTAGCCGGCGGCGGCAATGTTCTCCAGCGCCTTGCGCCCGAAGGCGAGCCGGTCGCGGTAATCGCGGTTGGCGCGCAGGCGCGCGTCACGGTAGCTGTTAAAATCGTACAGGACAAAATACGGGTCGGGGGCGTGCCAGCTTGCGCCGTCGAGCAGCGCGGTGTACAGCTCCTTCTGGTCCTCATCCGTCTCGACCGTGCCGTCGATGAGCGTATCGACCGCGCGGCGCAGGCGCGCGTCCGCCTTGTAAAGCGCCCTGGGGTCATACGTCTTGCGCGCGGCGTTCAGCTCTTCGACCGTGCCGCCGAAGATATAATTGTTCTCCCGTCCCGCGCGCTCGACGATCTCCACATTCGCGCCGTCGAGCGTGCCGAGAGTGAGCGCGCCGTTGAGCATCAGCTTCATGTTGCCCGTGCCGGAGGCCTCCGTGCCGGCGGGCGAGATCTGCTCGGAAATATCCGCCGCGGGGATGATATGCTCGGCATACGAGCAGTTGTAGTTCTGCACGAACACGACCTTCAGGCGGTCCTTCGTCGCAGGGTCGGCGTTCACGAGCGCGGCGATGCGGTTGATATACCGAATGATCGCCTTGGCGCGCGCGTAGCCCGGCGCTGCCTTTGCGCCGAAAATGACCGCCGTGGGCGTAAAGTCCGTGAGCGTGCCGTCCTTCAGCGACAGATAAAGGTCCATGACCGACAGCGCGTTCATCAGCTGCCGCTTATACTCATGCAGGCGCTTGACCTGCACGTCGAAAATGAACGACGGGTCGAGCCGCACGCCCTCCTGCCGCTCAATGACGGCGCAGAGCTGACGCTTTTTCTCCTGCTTGACGGCAAGAAATTCCTCGACGGTAAAATCGTCCAGATGCGCCCGCAGACCTTCCAGCCTGTCAAGGTCCGTCAGATACCCCGCGCCGATGCGGTCATCCAGCAGCCCGCACAGCTCCGGGTCACACAGACCCAGCCAGCGGCGCGGCGTGATGCCGTTCGTCTTATTCTGGAAGCGGTCGGGATAGACGGCGTACCAGTCGCGGAACAGATCGTCCTTGAGAATTTCGGAGTGGATCTTCGCCACACCGTTGATGGCGTGCGAGCCGTAGATGCTCAGGTCCGCCATGTGCGCCTTGCCGTCTTTGAGGACGAACAGCCCGCTGTGCGGCAGCTCGCGCTTCAGCTTCGCGTCGATCTTTTCCAGAACGGTGCACAGCTCCGGCACGACGGACGCGAGTAGCTTCATGTCCCACGTCTCGAGCGCCTCTGCCATGACGGTGTGGTTCGTATAGGCGAATACGCGCACGGCAATGTCAAACGCCGTGTCAAAGTTCATGCCCTCGCCCTCCAGCAGCCGGATGAGCTCCGGGATGGACATGGCGGGGTGCGTATCGTTGAGCTGCACGGCGGCAAACTCCGGCAGACGGTAAAGGTCGCTGCCGTGCACGCGCTTATAGGTGCGCAGAATGTCCTGCAGCGACGCGCTGGAGAGCACATACTGCTGCCGGATGCGCAGGCGCTTGCCGTCGGGCGTGGAATCGTTGGGATAGAGCACGCGCGTAATATCCTCGGCGCGGTTTTTATCCTCCACGGCGGCGTCGTAATCCTGATCGTTGAACGCCTGGAAGTCAAGCGCGCACGGCGCTTCGCATTGCCACAGGCGGAGCGTGCCCACAGTCTCCGTGCCGTAGCCGACGACCGGCATATCATACGGCACGGCGGTGACGGTCTCGTCCGCGAATTTCACGGACACCGCCAGCTCCGGGCGGCGGAAACTCCACGGATCGCCGAAGCGCGTCCAGTCGTCCGCCGTCTCCTTCTGCGCGCCGTCCTCAAACGACTGCTTGAACAGCCCGTAGCGGTAGCGCAGACCGTAGCCCATCAGCGGCAGATCGCAGGTCGCGGCGCTGTCAAGGAAGCACGCCGCGAGGCGGCCCAGACCGCCGTTACCGAGCGCGGCGTCCTCGACCTCTTCGAGGCACGCAAGATCGACGCCAGCGTCGGCAAATGCCTGCTTTGCGGCGGGCAGAATGCCCATGTTCAGAAGGTTACTGTAGATCAGCCTGCCGATCAGGTACTCCGCGGAAAAATAGAACGCGCGGCGTCCTGCCGCCTGCTGCTGCCGGGTGTTCGCCCACGGCTGCGCGAGCTGGTCCATGACCGCCTCGGACAGGCACTGGTGCAGCACCTGCGCATCGGCGGTCTGAAGCGTCAGATCGTGGCGCTCACGCAGAAGGCGCTCGGTCTGTTCGACAAGTTTTGTTGCATTGTAGCTCAAAAAAGGGTCCTCCTTGAAAAATCGCTATGCCCGGTCCGCCTGCTCCGTCAGTGCGGCGATGCGGGCGGCAAGTGCCTCGTCCGCCGCGCCCGGCAGCATCCGCCAGCGCCAGTTCGACACCAACAGCCGCCCCGGCTCATTCATGCGCGCCGACGCGCCCAGACGCAGATAGTCCTGCATCTGCGCCACGAACAGCGCGGCTTTTGACTGCATTCCGGCTTTGATGATCGCATCCGCCAGATCGTCGCTCTGTTTGATCTTGAGATAGCGGCGGGCGTAGGCGTCCACCTCCGGGCTTGCGGCGTTGCACCACTGACACAGCGTTTCGTTGTCGTGCGTGCCGGTGTAGCAGATGCAATTCGTGCCGTATTTGTGCGGCAGATAGTTGCTCGGCTCGCGCGGGTCAAAGGCAAATTCCAGCACCTTCATGCCCGGGAAGCCGGACTTTTTCACGAGTGCGCGCACCTCGGGCGTGAGGAAGCCGAGGTCCTCGGCGATGAAGTCGGTGTCCGGGCAGCCGTTTTTGATGGCGCGGACGAGCTTCATGCCCGGTCCTTTGATCCACGCGCCGCGGCGCGCGGTCTTATTCTGCGCGGGGATGGACCAGTAGCTCTCCATGCCGCGGAAATGGTCGATGCGGACCACGTCGAAGCTCTCCCCCGCTGCACGCAGGCGCTCGATCCACCACGCGAAGCCGGTCTGCTCCATGCGATCCCAGTCGTAGATGGGATTGCCCCAGTACTGCCCGTCGGCGTTGAAGCCGTCGGGCGGGCAGCCCGCCACCACGCGCGGACGGCGCGTGCGCGTGAGCTGGAAATTCTCCGGGTGCGCCCACACGTCCGCCGAATCGAGCGGGACGTAGATGGGAATATCGCCGATGATGCGGATGCCCTGCCTGCGCGCATAGGCGCGCAGACTCTGCCACTGCGTAAAGAAGCAGTACTGCAAAAACTGCTGGAACTCGATCTCGTCCGCCAGCGCTTCGCGCCAGTGGGCGATCGCCTGCGGCTGGTGCAGACGAATGTCGGCAGGCCAGTCCGTCCACGGACCGTCGCCGAAATTCGCCTTGACTGCCATAAACAGCGCGTACTCATCGAGCCACGCCGCCTTCTGCCGCACAAATTCGGCAAAATCCGCCGGGGGCTTGGTGCGGAACGCCGCCCACGCCTGCCGCAGCACGCGCAGCCGGTTCTGGTACAGCGCCTGGAAATCGACCTCCTCCGCGCGCGTGCCCCACTGCACGGCATCCAGCGCCGCGCGGTCGAGCCAGCCGCGCTCGATAAGCTGCTCGGGGTCGATCAGATAGGGGTTGCCCGCGAAGGCGGAAAACGCCTGATAGGGCGAGTCGCCGTAGCCGGGCGGGTTGATGGGCAGGATCTGCCAATAGGTCTGCTTTGCCGCCTTGAGAAAATCCACAAAACGGTACGCCTCGCGCCCCATATTGCCGATCCCGTACTCGGACGGCAGAGAGGTCAGGTGCATCAGGATGCCGCTGCTTCGATCCATGTTAGTCATCCTCTTTTGCCAGGTTATTTGCATCTGCGCGGCGGCAGACGCTCTCACGGTTTTGAAATGCGAACGGCACGGTCATGTGCCGCGCGGGCGCGCCGTGCTCACAGCACGCCATCAGCACGGAAAAGCTGCGCTTTGCCAGCAGCTCCGCCGACTGCGCGATGGTGGAAAGCTGCGGGATATAAAACCCGCCGATCTTCAGCCCATCGTAGCCGATAATGGAAATGTCTTCGGGCACGCGCAGGTGCGCGTCCGCCAGCGCGCGCATCGCGCCGATGGCGATGACGTCCGCCATAGCGAACACGGCGCTGACCTCCGGGGCACGGCGCAGGACCGCCTGCATCCCCTTGTAGCCCTCTTCGTAGCTGTAACGCCCGGTATGGTAGTAAATTTCGTCGTCAAATTCCAGCCCGTGCCGGTGGAATGCCTCCAGGCAGCCGGCATAGCGCTGCGCCGACGTATCGGACAGCTTGCGGTCGCCGCCGAGCACCGCGATGCTGCGATGCCCGCAGTGGATGAGATAATCCACCGCGCAGGCCGCGCCCTGTAAGTCGTTCGTCGTCACGCTGGAAAGGTTCTCAAACGGCAGCGCACTCGCGTCGTTCGTCACCACGACCGCCGGGACGGTGATCTTGGCGAAATCCGCCTCAAAATTGCAGTTCGTGCCGCCGAGGAACATCACGCCGAGCGGCTTGCGCTCCCGGCAGAGCTTGACGGCGCGCAGCACTTCGTTGTCATCTTCATCAATGAAATCGACGATCAGCGGGTGCGTAGTGCGCGAAAACAGGGACTGCAGCTGCTCGACCATGGTGGCGAACATTTCGTTCGCCGTGCCCTTGACGATGATGAGCACCGCGTTCGAGCGCTGCTGCTTGAGCGACTGCGCGCTCTGATTGAGCTCAAAGCCATGCCGTTCGGCAATCGCCAGGATCGCCGTGCGCGCCTTTTCGGACACGTTCGGCTGGTTATTGAGCACGCGCGAGACCGTGCCGAGCGAATAGCCGCTCTCGCGCGCGAGGTCTTTGATCGTCATGCCGTCAGCCCTTCACGGCACCGGCGGCGACGCCACTGATGATATACTTCTGGCACGTCAGGTAGAACACGACCACCGGGACGATCGACAGCAAAATCAGCGCCATCGTCGCGCCCAGATCGACCGTGCCGTAGCTGCCGCGCAGATACTGGATGTGGATGGGGATGGTCATATACTTCGTGCGGTCGAGCACGAGATACGGCAGCAGATAGTCGTTCCAGATCCACATGATTTCCAGCACGCCCACGGAGATGAACGTCGGCTTCATCATCGGCAGCACCACGCGGAAGAACGTCTGCGGTGCGGTGCAGCCGTCAATGACCGCCGCCTCTTCGATCGAGCGCGGGATGGACTTGACAAAGCCCGCGAACATGAACACCGCCAGCCCCGCGCCGAAGCCGAGGTAGATGACCGGGATGGTCCACGGCGTGTTGAGCTTGAGCGTATCGGCGGTTTTCGACAGCGTGAACATCACCATCTGGAACGGCACGATCATCGAAAACACGCACAGGTAGTACACAAAGCGGCAGAACGCACTGTCCACGCGGGAGATATACCACGCCGCCATCGACGTGCAGATGAGGATGAGCGCAGACGAGAGCACCGTGGTGATAAAGCTGTAGGCAACAGACTTTAAGAACGGGTAATCGCCGAAGGTCATGCCTTTGATATAGTTCTGCCAGTGCATGAACGTTTCGCTGTTAGGGAAGGCGAAGGTGTCGGTGTTGATGGAGGCGTTGCTCTTGAACGAGTTCATCAGCACCAGAAAGATCGGATAGAGGTAGATGACGGTGATGATAACGAACACCGCCGTTAAAATGGCGTTGGAGAGTCGTTTGCGCTGACCCATGCCCATTACTGATCGACCTCCTTCTTCCGCGTTGCCGCAAGCTGCAAAAGTCCGATGATGGCGACCAGAATGAAGAAGATGACCGCCTTTGCCTGCCCCGGACCTTTGGAGTTGCTGGTGTTGGAGCTGACAATGTTCAGCGCCAGCATTTCCGTCGTTTTGATGACGTTGCCGTCTGCCAGCGTTTTAAACGGCGAACCGGCGGTGAGCGCGAGGTTCTGGTCGTACAGCTTAAAGCCGTTGGTCAGGCTGAGGAACGTGCAGATGGTGATGGACGGCATGACGTTCGGGATGGTGATATGCCAGAGCGTTTTCCAGCTCGACGCGCCGTCGATGCGCGCCGCCTCGAGCATATCCTCCGGCACGGCTTGCAGCCCGGCGATATAGATGATCATCATATATCCGATCTGCTGCCAACACATGAGGATAATGAGTCCCCAGAAGCCGTATTTCGTTTCCAGCACGACGGCGGTGTCAAAATGACCGAGGATGCCGTCAAAGATCATCAGCCAGATGTAGCCCAGCACGATGCCGCCGATGAGGTTCGGCATAAAGAACACCGTGCGGAAGAAGTTCGAGCCCTTGATGCCCTTGGTCAGCGCGTAGGCAACGGCAAAGGCAAGCACATTGATGATGAGCATGGACACGAGCGTATACAGTGCCGTATACCAGAACGCGTGCAGGAAGCCCTCATCCTGGAAGATGGTGATGTAGTTTTTCAGCCCCACCCACGTCCACTTGCTGGTGGTCTTGAATTTACAGAAGGACAGGAACAGTCCCTTTGCGAACGGATACAGAAATCCGACACAGAACGCGGCAAAGGTCGGCAGCAGGAACAGCCACCCCCAACGCCGGATCGGATTGGTGATCAATCGGCACGAATGCGCCGACGCATCACGCTTTCTTGCAGTTTTCATGGCGCGCCTCCTCATTCTCCACTGGTTTCTCCGTTTCGAGCCCGCCGGGCTTATAATATAGTATATCACAAAAACGGCGATCCCTGTACAAAAACATTCAGACCGCGCGCCGCACCGCTGTGCGGTACGCCGTCTGAGCGCTTTTGTACACCAATAATGTCCAATTTATCTTTGTTACCACACGGGAGGGAGCTTTCGCTCCCTCCCGCCTGTCACATTACATCAGATCCTGTGAATTGTGAAATTGGGAACGATCAGGCGTTCTCCTTGGCATACTGCGTTGCCCAGCCCTGCACGAAGGCAGTCTTGACAGCTTCCCAGTCGCCCGTGCCGGCGGTGTACTGCGTCAGAGCGTCCACCACAGCAGCGCGCCAGTCGTCCACTGCCGGCGTCCAGTTGAACGCCCAGGTCACAACGTAGTTGCCCTCAGCAGTGTAGCGGTTGGCATCCTGGAAGAACACGTTCTCCGGCTCTTTCGCGTCCTTGAACGGGCACGGACCGAACTGCTCCGCCATCATGGTGGTGCCTTCGTCGGAGGTCACGACCCAAACGAGGAAGTCGATGGTCGCCTGGATGTCTTCTTCAGAGGACTCGTTGTTGATCGCCCAGCAGTTCTCGGTGCCTGCGCACAGACCAGCCTTTTCTTCGCCGTCAACGCCGCAGTAGATGGGGATCATCGCCAGATCGTCGGGATTCATGGAGAACTTATCCTTGGTCAGCGCGGAATATTCCCAAGTGCCGTTCTGGAAGAACACAGCCTTGCCCTCGCCAAATTCGGCCTCGGACTCGTCCATGGTGGCAGTTGCCAGCGCAGCGCCGGTGGTGGCGGTGTCGGTGGTGTACAGATCCCAGATCATCTTGAAGTTGTCCAGATATGCATCGGTGATGGTGGCGGGCTGCGAGGTCACGCCGTCGTCACGGAACTGATAGTACAGCGGCATATTGGCAAGGTGGCCGGAGAAACGCCAGCTCGAAGAGCTGTCCAGACCGGCGGAGGAGAAGGCGTTAAAGCCCAGCTCGGCAGCGCGGGCGTGGATGTCGTCGGCAACAGCCTTCAGGGAATCGAAGTTGGTGATGTCGTCCAGCGTGTAGCCAGCCTTTTCCAGCAGAGCCTTGTTGACGATGATGCCGAACGCCTCGTAGCAGTAGCCGATGGACAGGGTGTTGCCGTCCTCATCCTTGAGGTTGAAGGCGTCGGTGGTCATCTGGTCCATGATGGCGGTGCCGTCCAGCGGCAGGCAGTAGTCACCGTAGGAGTTGATGGCGCCCTGGTTGCCGCACTGGAACAGGGTCGGCGCGGAGCTCTTGTCGAGCTCGGCGGCGAGGGTGGTGTCATACGTGCCGGAAGCGGCGGTGACGACCTTGACGGGCACGCCGGTCAGCGCGGTGTAGTCCTCGGCGAGCTTCTGCCAGGCATCGTTCGCTTCGGGCTTGAAGTTCAGGTAGTACACAGAGCCGGTGGCGGCGGGGGTTTCCTCCTCAGCCGGGGTCTCCTCGTCGGCAGGGGTTTCTTCAGCAGCGGGAGTTTCCGCAGCGGCGGGTTCTTCCGTTGCAGCAGGGGTTTCGTCAGCAGTGGAAGATGCGCAGGCAACAAGACCCAGCACCATCACGACTGCCAGCAGCAATGCGATCAGCTTTTTCATGGTATTTCCTCCTATTTGATTTTGTGGTCTAGTTTTGGAAACGTTTCCATTTCCCGTGACCATATTGTACACCATTTTTCTCATTTTGGAAAATAAAAAAATGCGGTTTTTGAATTTTCGGCGTTTCGTCCAGTTTTGAGGAGGCGTTTTTGTGCACATTTTCGGACGTTCTGCATTTGCACTGCGCCAATAAGGCGGCAGCGCACCCTTGTAGGGGCGGATGACCCTTTTATAAACCTGCCAGCACGGCACGCGCCCATGCCTTCCCCTCCGGGGAAGGTGGCGCGAAGCGCCGGATGAGGGTCGGGGAGCATCGACGGATAGCTTTGCAGTTGCTCCAAAATGTAACTGCTCCCCGACCCTCATCAGTCTGCGGAGCTGTCGCTCCGCAGACAGCTTCCCCGGAGGGGAAGCCATGAGGCTTCTGCAAATCATCGCTGCTTCAAAAGAGTGGCGGGCGGCGCAGCGTTCCTCCCCTGCGTTACGGCTAAGAATGTCAAACGCCCAGGCGGGTATCCGTCTGGGCGTTTGCTTATTTCGCGTAGATCAGTCCCACGAGCCAGTTGAGGGCGGGCTTGGGCAGGAGCTTTGCGAGCAAACAGAAGAATTTGTACTTCCCGCCGATGGTATAGATCGGCTTTCTGCCCGTTTTCATCGCCACACGGCGGATGAAGCGCCCCGCGGTCTCCGGCTGCATCCCGGTCTGCTCGTCGTGCTCCATGCCCGCAACGCTGCGGCTGATGCGCCCGCCGTACACGTCGTCGCCTGCCTGCGTTTTCTGGCGCGCGGCGGTGAAGCCGGTTTTAATATCGCCGGGCTGCACGGCGCAGACCGTGATGCCGAACGGGCGCACCTCGTTCGCCAGCGCCATGGTATAGGAATTGATCGCCGCCTTGGAGGCGGAGTAATACGTCTGGAACGGGATGGCGATCGCCCCGGCGACGGAGCTGAGGTTCACGATACGCCCGCTCCCCTGCTTGCGCAGCACGGGCAGCACGGCGTGGTTGACGCGCACCATGCCGAAGAAATTCACGTCGAGCTGGCGAATGGCGTCCTTCATGTCGGTAAACTCCACCGCGCCGGAGATGCCGAAGCCCGCGTTGTTGATGACGACGTCGATGCCGCCCTCCTTCCGCACGACCTCGTCCACGGCGCGCTGCACCGCTTCTTCGTCGGTCACGTCGGTCGGGATGTGGTGCAGCCCCTCCACGCCGGTCTCGCGGCGGCTGAGCTCATAGACCGTATAGCCCGCCGCGCGCATTTCCAGCGCCGTGCAGCGCCCGATGCCGGACGTGCCGCCTGTGATCAGGCAGACGGGTCGGCTCACAGCTCATACCTCCCCAGGACCTCCGCGATCACGCCGACGGCCTCGTCGATCAGCTCGTGCGTGTGGCTCGCCATCAGGCTCGTGCGCAGCAGGCACTCATGCGGAGCGGTCGCGGGCGGCAGAGAGCTGTTGACATACACGCCGTTTTCGTAAAGATCCTTGGCGATGGTAAGCGTGGGGATCTCTTCGTAGGTATAGATGGGAATAATGGGAATGATGTCGCCGTTCGACGGGCGCATCTTGATGTTCCTTTCCGCAAGGCGGCGGCGCATATACAGCGCGTTTTCCTGCAATTTCGTCACCAGCTCCGGGTGCGCCTCAAGCTTGCGCAGCGCAGCGAGCGCGGCGGCACAGTTTGCAGGCGGGATGGAGGCGGAGAAGATGAACGGGCGAGACGAATGGCGCACAAAGTCCGTAACCTGCCCGCTCGCCGCCATATAGCCGCCGAGCGACGCGAGCGACTTGGAGAACGTGCCCATGTAAATATCGACCGCATCCTCCAGCCCGTAATAGCTCGCCGTGCCGCGCCCGCCGTCGCCGAGGACGCCGAGTCCGTGCGCGTCATCTACCATCACGCGCGCGCCGTACTGCCTGGCGAGGCGGCAAATTTCGGGCAGGTTCGCAATGTCGCCGCCCATGGAAAATACGCCGTCGGTCACGATCAGGCAGCCGCAGTTCTCCGGCACTTTTTGCAGCTTCTTTTCAAGGTCAGCCATATCGTTATGGCGGAAGCGCAGCATCTGCCCGTAGGACAGGCGGCAGCCGTCGTACAGGCTCGCGTGGTTCTCGCGGTCCATGATGACGTAGTCCTTCGGACCGACGATGGCGCTGATGATGCCGAGATTCGACTGAAAGCCCGTGGAAAACGTCATCACGTCGTCTTTATGCAAAAACTTTGCCAGCTCCGCCTCCAGCTCCAGATGAAGCCTCAGCGTACCGTTGAGAAAGCGCGAGCCGGAGCAGCCCGAGCCGAGGTCCATATACGCCTGCACGCCCGCCTCGATGACCTCCGGGTCGGTCGTAAGACCCAGATAGTTGTTCGAGCCCAGCATGATGCGGCGCTTGCCCTCCATGATGACCTCGGTGTCCTGCTTGGACTCGAGGGCGTGGAAATACGGATAGATGCCCAGCTCCTTTGCCTGGTCGGACAGCTTGGGCTTGCTGCATTTTTCAAACAGGTCGATCATTCGTTTGCTCCTCCTCTTCCATATGCCGCAGCAGCGAGTTGATCACACGCCCCGCCGCCGCGATCTCCTGTTCCGAATACTCCGCGCGCAGCGCGTCGATGGCGCGCCGGAGCGACTGCGAGTCGCGCTGAAAGTACCGGTCGTACTTTTCGCCCGTTTCCAGCCGGATCTCCCGCCGGTCGCTTTCAGATACGCATTTGTTGACATAGCCCTTCTGGACCAGACTGTTGACCTTATAGGTCGCGTTCGGCTGCGAAATGCCGATGCACGCGGCAAATTGCGACAGCGTCGGCGTGCCGAGCAGGTGGATGACATCCGCCGAAAACGCCTCTGTCGCGCTCAGGCTGCCGCTTCGCTCGCGCACTGCGCCGAAAATGCGCCGGTAGCTGTCCAGCCGCAGCCAGCGGTACAGCCGCATGAGCGTATCCTGCAACGCCACACGATCCCTCCATATGGAAGCTGACTGGCATTGGCAAATTTTATATAAAATTATTTATGGATTTTTTATCAGTATAGCCCCGCGGCTTCGGCTTGTCAAGAAAAATGTGCCGGAACATGAAAAGTGTGGTATACTGGGCGCACAACGATTTAGGAGGGATTCCATGAAGGTCCTGGCAGTCATTGATATGCAGAACGATTTTATCTCCGGCGCGCTCGGCACATTTGCCGCGCAGGCGATCGTCCCGGCGGTGCGCCGCCGCATTGCCGAAGCGCACGCGGCGGGCGAGACGGTCGTTTTTACGCTCGACACGCACACCGAGCGCTATGCCCAGACGCAGGAGGGGCGCAAGCTCCCCGTGCCGCACTGCATCCGCGGGACGGACGGCTGGAAGCTGGAGAGTTCACTGGACGCGTCCGGCTGCCCGGTGTTTGAAAAGCCCGGCTTCGGCAGCCCGGCGCTCATCGAATACCTGAGGTCGCTGCCCGACCTCACGGAGGTCGAGTTTGTCGGGCTGTGTACGGACATCTGCGTCATCACAAACGCGCTCATGCTCAAGGGCGCGCTGCCGGAGGTCGCCATCCGCGTGCGGGCAAGCGCCTGCGCGGGCGTCACGCCGCAGAGCCACGAGACGGCGCTTGCGGCAATGAAGATGTGCCAGATCGAGATTTTGTAGGCAAAAATTCCCGACAGCTCTCTGACCGTCGGGAATTTATGTTTAGAAACAGGTTTTGAGGTTTTGGATGAGCGCGGCGCGGGTCGTCTCGTCCAGAAATGCCGCCTCGGCGGCAAAAATGTTCATCTGCACAAGGTCGCGGCGGGAAAAGCCCATCTCCTCCACGCAGTGACGGTATTCCTCGTCCAGCGTCGTGGCGGCGAGGGTCATGTTGTCGGTGCTGATCGTCACGCGCAGCCCGGCGTCCAGCAGGCGCTTTGCGGGGTGCTCCGCGTAGGACGGCTGCGTTTTGCACTGGATGTTGCTCGTCGGGCAGACCTCCAGCGTCACGCCCGCGTCGATCGCGCGCTGCCAGAGGGACGGATCGTCGTAAATGTGATGCCCGTGCCCGAGGCGCTTTGCGCCGAAGTCCAGCGCGTCGCGCACGGTGTCAGGACCTTGCGAGTCGCCCGCGTGGCAGGTGAACGGCACGTCCAGCTCGCGCGCGAGGTCAAACACAGGGTGGAAGCTGCGCAGCGGGACGATCCCCTCCGCGCCCGCGAGGTCGAGACCCGCGACGCCTTTGCTCAGATACTCCTTCACGAGCCGTACCGTCTCCAGATTCTCCGCCATATTGACCGCTTCCGGTCCAATTGACATCGCGCACAGCAGAATGCCGCAGCCGTAGCCCGGATGGTGCGCGAGCGCCTGCCGCCGCCCCTCTAAGACCGCCTCCACGGCGTCGCGCTGCGTCATGCCGGCGCGGGTGTGGAGCTGCGGTGCAAAGCGCACCTCGTCATACGCGTGCCCCTGCGCGGCGAGCGTATCGAGCACCGCGCTCGTGATGCGCGTAAGGCTCTGCGCGTCCTGCATGATCTGTAACGGCAGCTCAAAGCGCTCCAGGTATGTATTCACATCGCGGCAGTCCGCCGTCCTGCGAAGCCAGGTGCGGAACGTCTCTAACGTGTCCGTCGGCAGCACCACACCCTGTTCCTTTGCCATGCTCCACATCAGCTCCGGCGGCACTGCGCCGTCCAGATGCAGATGCAGTTCGATTTTCGGAAAGTCGAATTTGTCCATCCAGCGCGCTCCTTTTGTCGTTTTTTACATTATAATGTCCGCAGCAGAAAAACGTCAAGTCCCGGCAGGCGCGTGCACAATTTTTTTGTTGCTCGCAAAAAAATTGTGCGAATGTGTTGACAAAAATGCGTGCAAAGCGTAAAATCAGACTGTGCCGAACGGCATAAAAATCTGTGAGAAATCACAAATGGAGGAAAAAAAATGAAAAAGATCATTGCTCTCCTTCTTGCAGTTGTGATGGTCCTCGGTCTGGTCGCCTGCGCGTCCTCGTCCTCGGACACTGCAAAAGAAGAAACCGCGGCTCCGGCTACCGACGCTTCTGCGGCTGACGAAGCTCCCGCGACCGACGCTTCCGCTGACGAAGCTCCCGAAGCTCCCGCTGCGAAGGTCTACAACGTTGCCTACCTCGTCAACGGCAACCTGGGCGACAAGTCCTTCTTCGACTCCGCCGAGGCCGGTCTGGTGACTCTGAGAGACGACGGCCGCATCACCCTGCGCACCATCGAGATGGGCGGCACGGAAGAAGATCAGGCATCCTGGCAGTCCAACCTGGACGAGGTCGCCGCTTCCGAAGAATATGACGTCATCATCTGCGGTACTTATCAGATGCCTGACTACCTGCAGGCAGTCGCCACCAAGTACCCGGATCAGAAGTTCATCATTTTCGACGACAACACCCATGTGGGCGAGAACAGCAATGTTCTGAACATCACCTACAAGCAGAATGACCTCGGCTTCATCGTCGGCGTGTTCGCCGCCAACATGACGGTCGACACCAGCGTTGAAAAGATCAACTCCGACGCCGTCCTCGGCTTTGTCGGCGGCATCGACTCCCCGGTCATCAACGACTTCCTGCTCGGCTACATCGAGGGCGCTCAGTATGTCAACCCCGACATCAAGATCGACACCCGCTACACTGGCAGCTATGTTGACACCGCGATCGCCAAGGAATACGCTCTGTCCATGATCGACGACAACAAGTGCGACATCATCTGGGGCGTGGCTGGCAACTCCGGCAACGGCGCGGCGGAAGCTGCTCTGGAAACCGGCAAGGCATGGTTCATCGGCGTTGACTCCGACCAGGAGCTGACCTTCTCCCCCGATCTGGCCGCTCTGACGCTGACCTCGGGTTTGAAGAACATCGGCAACTCCCTCATCTGGGTCTTTGACCAGCTCGACGAGGGCAATGAGTTCTGGGGCACCGAGATCTCCCTCGGCGTCGCGGAAGGCGGCGTTGGCATCGTGACCGACAAGAACTACAACACCTACGCTTCCGCGGATGTCAAGTCTGCTGTTGACAGCGCGATCACTGCCATCCTCGATGGCTCTATCGTGGTCGATTCCGCTCTGACCGAGGAAGGCGCGGCGAAGGTCGCCGAGCTGAGAGAGGCTGTCCGTCCGTAAGTGAAAACCAAAGCGAAGAGTATATTCTGAGCTTAACCAGGGAGGGGGCTCTTTAGCCCCCTCTTTGCATTATTTATCCGCGTGATATTGCAGGCTGTCCTGCCTGCGGAGCGCACAGGCGCTGCGTGCCCCGCAGACAGAATTGATGCTGTTTTAGAACGAGAGAAACTGATCACAGGAGGTTTGGAAAATGCCAAACGAGCAAACGGCGCATCTGGGTGAGGAATATGTCGTCCAGATGAAGGGGATCACCAAGGTGTATCCCAATGGCGTCGCCGCCAACCAGAACGTGGATCTGTTTGTCCGCAAGGGCGAGATCCACGCGCTGATGGGTGAAAACGGCGCCGGCAAGTCCACACTGATGAAAATGCTGTTCGGTCTGGAACAGCCGACCAGCGGTGAGATCGTCATCAATGGCGAGCCGCTGAACCTGTCGTCTCCGTCCGTCGCCATCGCGCACGGCATCGGCATGGTGCACCAGCACTTCATGCTCGTGCCCAGCCTGACGGTGGCGGAAAACATGGTGCTCGGCATGGTGCCGAAAAAAGCCATGTTCATCGACAAGGCGAAGTCCATCGAGATCACCCGCGAATATGCCGAGCGCTTCAACCTCCATGTTGAGCCGGAAGCAAAGGTCGCGGACATCCCCGTCGGCATGAAGCAGAAGGTTGAAATTCTCAAAGCGCTCGTGCGCGGCGCGAAGATCCTCATCCTCGACGAGCCGACCGCCGTTCTGACCACGCAGGAAACGCGCGAGCTCTTTAAGGAGCTCATCCACCTCAAGGAGCAGGGCTACACCATCATCTTCATCTCGCACAAGCTCAACGAGATCATGGAGATCACCGACCGGCTGACCATCCTGCGCGGCGGTCGCAGCATGGGCGTTTACAACACGAAGGACGTCACGAAGGAAGAGATCTCCCGCCTGATGGTCGGGCGCGACGTCGTGCTGAGCGTCCAGAAGGACAAGGCGCAGCCGACCGATACGGTGCTGCGCGTGCGCGATCTGGAATACGTCAACGAGTGGGGCAAGAAAATGCTCGACAAGGTCTCGTTCGACGTGCGCCGCGGCGAAATTCTCGGCATCGCGGGCGTGGAGGGCAACGGTCAGAAAGAGCTGGTCGATATGCTCTTCCACTTTAATGAGCCGGATGCCGGCAGCATGAGCGTGTGTGGGACTTCCATCAACGGCCGCTCGCAGCGCGAGCTGCGCGAGATGGGCGTTGCGCTCGTTCCCGAGGACCGTATGCTCTTCGGCATCGCCGCCACCGCCTCGATCGAGGAAAACATCATCTCTGACCGCTCCGGCGCAAAGCGCCTGAATCACGGTCCGCTGTTTAACATGAAGGCGATCCATGCCGAGTCCGAACAGCTCGTCAAGGAATTTACCGTGCTCTGCAAATCCCCGCAGCAGCAGGTCGGGATGCTCTCCGGCGGCAACATCCAGAAGGTCGTCGTCGCCCGTGAGTTCTCCAGCGACCCGGTGCTCATCCTTGCCGACCAGCCCACGCGCGGCATCGACGTCGGCGCAACGGAGTTCATCCGCAAAAAGCTGGTGGACCTGTCCCGCTCCGGCATCGCCGTGCTGCTCGTCTCCGCCGACCTCAACGAGGTCATGGAGCTTTCCGATAGCCTGATCGTCATGCATAACGGTCATATCGCCGCCTACTTTGAAGACACCTCCGACCTGTCCGATGAATTTATGGGCGAGTATATGCTGGGTCTCAAGCAGCAGGACGAGGCGGAAATCAGGAGGGTTTGCCATGACTAAGAAACGCCAATTCGTATTTTCGCTCGTGCGCGGCGCGCTGGCGATCTTTATCGCGCTGATGGTCGCGGCGGTGCTGATCTTCATCAGCGCCGACGGTGAAACGCTGGCGGATAAATTTGCCCTCACCGGCAACGCGCTCAAGCAGCTTCTGATCGGGCCGCTGTTCAAAACGAACTCCGCCGGCGAGGTCGGCGCGTTCCAGCTTAAGCGTCTGACCGACGTGCTGGCATCCATGATCCCCACGATCTTCACGGCGCTGTCCGTGTGCGTGATGTTCTCCGCCAACCAGTTCAACCTCGGCGCAGAGGGCGGCTGTATGCTCGGCGGCTTCGTTGGCGGCATGGTCGCCATTTATGTGCCGATGGCGGCGGGGCTGCACCCGCTCGTCTGCATCCTCTGCGGCGGCATCGCAACGGCGCTCATCATGTTCATCCCCGCGGTTCTCAAGGCGCGGCTGGACGTGAGCGAAATGGTCTGCTCGCTGATGCTCAACTACATCATCATGTATGTCATCAAGTTCCTGATGAATACGTTCCTTGCCGATAAAACAAAGGGTCAGGTCCAGTCCTACGCCTTTAGCGAAACGGCAAAGCTCCCGCAGCTCATCGACAACGGCTCGATGCTCTCCGTCGGCTTCCTCATTGCGATCGCTGTGGTTCTGCTGATGGGCGTGTTCATGTTCCGCACCCGCTGGGGCTATGTTATCCGCATGATCGGCATCAACCAGGACTTTGCGATGTATTCCGGCATGAACGTCGCCGGGATCGTCATCCTCAGCCAGGTCATTGGCGGCTTCCTTGCCGGTATGGGCGGCTCGATCGAGGTGCTCGGGCGCTTCTCCTACTACAACTGGACGTCCCTCCCCGGCTACGGCTGGACGGGCGTGACCATCGCCATTCTGGCGGGCAACAACCCGCTGTATGTGCCGCTGGCGGCGTTCTTCATGTCGTACCTCACCAAGGGCTGCGCGCTGATGTCCACCTATGCCGAAGTCCCGGCGCAGCTCATCGACATCGTGCAGGGCGTTATCTTCCTGTTCTTCGCCGCCGAGCAGTTCCTGGCAAAGTACCGCCAGAAGCTCGTGGTGCGCACCGCACAGGAGGAGCTTGCCAAGAAAGCCGCTGCCAGTCAGGAAGGAGGCGCTGTCAATGCTTAATTTTCTGAAAATGCTTGCAACGCCGGAGTTTTTCTTCTCGATCATCCGCATTTCCGCGCCGATCCTGTTCGCAACGCTCGGCGCGATCGTAGTCGGCAAAGCAGGCTTCTGCAACCTTGGTCTCGAGGGTCTGATGATGTTCTCCGCGCTCGCGGGCTCTCTCATCAGCTACTACGCAAACAGCTGGCTCTGGGGTCTGCTCGCGGCACTCGTCGTGGGCACGGGTCTGGCGCTGATGATGGGCTTCTTTGCCTTTAAGCTCCGCACGAACATCACCATGGTCGGCATTGCCGTCAACATGATGGGCTCCGGCGGTACGCTCTTCCTCTGCAAGGTCATCACCAACCTCACCGAGGGCAAGGCGATGGCGTCCTCCACGGGTCTGATCACCAAGGCGCTGTGCATCCCCGACATCCAGATCCCGCTGCTGAACAAAATTCCGTTCCTCGGGTCGGTCATCTCCGGGCACAGCCTGCTCACCTACATCGCATTCATCCTGTGCTACGTCACGTTCGTCATCCTGTATAAGACGAGCCTGGGTCTGAACATCCGCGCGGTCGGCGAGAACCCCAACGCGGCGTCCTCCGTCGGT
This sequence comes from uncultured Bacillota bacterium, assembly GCA_937890735.1. Taxonomy (GTDB): domain Bacteria; phylum Bacillota; class Clostridia; order Oscillospirales; family Oscillospiraceae; genus CAG-170. Next base: position 9,046 of record CALACZ010000165.1, on the reverse strand, counting down.
GTGTCGGTGAAAAAGATCAAGTACATCGCCATCGCCTATTCGGGTCTCATGGCGGGCTTCGGCGGCGCGTTCATGTCGATGTCCTACGCCCAGGGCTGGAGTCTTGACATGGTCGCCGGGCGCGGCTTCATCGCGCTGGCGGCGCAGGCAATGGGCAGCGGCGAATGTCTGGGCGGTATGCTCTCGTCGCTGATCTTCGGCTTCGCGCAGGCGCTCGGCATCAAGTTCTCGGCGATCGGTCTGGATTCCAACCTTGCCTCGCCGATCCCCTACGCCGTGACCATCATCGGTTTGCTCATCTTCGCGCTGGCGCAGCGCAAGGGCGGCAAGCGGCGCAATACCGCCAGCCTCAAAAAGGCTGCGGCAAAGGCAGCAAAATAAATGTATTTACAAAGGCTGCCTGCGTTTGCAGGCAGCCTTTGGCGTTTCAAGATCCAATTTTGAAGCGTCTTTGTAAAAGCCTGAAATTCTGGAGGTACGCATGAACGAACAAACCCGGATCCCCGTGATCCTTGACGGCGACCCCGGTCATGATGACGCCATCGCCTGGACGCTGGCAAAGGCGTCGGGGCGCATGGACATCCTCGCCGTGACGTCCGTCGCCGGCAATCAGACCATTCAGAAAACGACCTACAACGCGCAGCGCATCTGCACTCTGCTCGGCATTGACGCGCCCATCGCGCAGGGGCGTCCGCGCCCGCTCATCGAGCCGCCCATGAACGCGCCATCGGTGCACGGCGAGTCGGGGCTGGACGGTCCTCCCCTGCCCGAGCCCGCGATGGGGCTTTCGGAGCTTTCGGCGTGCGAGCTGATGGCAAAAACGCTGCGCGAGAGCCTTACACCCGTCACCATCATCTCCACAGGCCCGCTCACAAACACCGCCGCGCTGCTGCTGGCGCACCCGGAGCTCAAGGAAAAGATCGCGCGCATCTCGCTGATGGGCGGCGGCATCGCCTACGGCAACTGGACGCCCGCAGCGGAGTTCAACATCCTCGTCGATCCCGAGGCGGCAAAGATCGTGTTCCGCTCCGGCGTGCCGATCTTAATGGCAGGGCTGGACGTGACGGAACAGGCGCTCATCCTGCCGGAGGATTTCCGGCGCATCGCCGCCATTGGCAATCCTGTTGCGGACATTGTTGCGCAGTGGCTGGAGTTCTTCTATATCTTCCACAAAAACCTCGGCTATGACGGCGCGCCGATGCACGACCCGTGCGCGGTCATGGCGCTGCTGCACCCGGAGGTGTTCACGATGAAGCCGCTGTATGTGCAGATCGAGACCGCCGGCAAATACTGCCGCGGCGCGACCGTGGGCGACCTGCTGGGCGTCACCGGGCACGCGCCCAACGCCACCTGCATTCTGAGCGTGGACCGCAAACGGTTCGCTGACCTGCTGGTGGATGCCATGCGCTTTTATGGGGAGGGTCAGAAATGAATACATATCCCGTCTGGATCGACTGTGACATCGGCGTGGATGACGCCATTGCGATCATGGCGGCGCACGCGCTGCCGCAGATCGACCTGCTCGGCATCTCCACCACCTGCGGCAACGCCTCGCAGGAAAACACCTACCGCAACGCGCACCGCCTGAACGGGCTGCTGGGCACGGATTACCCGGTCTATCGCGGCGCTGTTTCGCCGCTGTGCCGTGAGCTGCTCACCGCCTCCCACTTCCATGGCAATGACGGTCTGGGCGATGTGGACCTGCCCGTGCCGCCGGACGCGGTGTACCGCGTGGAGACAGCGTGGGACGCGCTGTATGACGCGGCGGTCAAGCACCCGCACGAGCTGCGCCTGATCGCGCTCGGGCCGCTCACGAACATCGCCACCGCGTTCTCCAAGTACCCCGACCTGCCGGGGCTGCTGCACTCCATGCTCATCATGGGCGGCGCGGCGGTCGGCGGCAACATCACCCCGGCGGCGGAGTTCAACATCTACTGCGACCCCGAGGCGGCGGAGCTGGTGTTTGATTCCGGCGTGCACATCATCATGTGCGGGCTGGATGTCACGCTCAAGGCGCTGCTGCGCCCCGCCGACTGGGACGAGCTGGCGGCGACCGGCACAAAGGCGGGCAAATTCGTGCGCGACTGTGTGCAGTGCGCGTGGCAGTTCTCGCAGAAGTTTGGACTGAGCGGCGTTGCGATGCACGATTCCTGCCCGGTGCTGTATCTGGCGCACCCGGAGCTGTTCCGCGCGGAAGAAGCAGGCGTAAAGATCGAAACGCGCAGCACCCTCACGCTTGGCAAGACCGTCACCGACCTCTACAGCGACAAGCAGTTCGACGAAAAGAATGCCACCGTCGTTCTGGATGTTGACCGCGACCGCTTCATTGAAATTCTGAAAAACTGTATCAAATCTATCTAAGTCCGTGCAAAACAGCCCCGGTGCACTGCACCGGGGCTGTTCTTATATCTATTGGCTGATCACTTACTTTGCGATCTTCTGCGCATAGCGGGTCAGGATCGCGGCGACCTGGGCGCGGGAGGCGTTCTCGCGCGGGGCGAGGCGGCCGCTGCTACCCTGGATGAGACCGTTCTCCACGCACCACGCCATCGCTTCGCGCGCGTAGGCGGAGACGGTGTCGTAGTCCGTGAACGTCTGGATGCTCGCCACGTCCGCCGTCACGTCATAGCCGCAGAGCTTCGCGTAGCGGCAGAGCATCGCCGCGAGCTGCTCGCGGGTGATGCTGCGCTCCATGCCCGTGCCGTCGGACACGCCGTTTGCCATCACCCAGCGCTGACCCGCCGCATACCACGGCGTGCCGGAGGTGCTCACGCCCTCCAGACGGGCGAGGATCGTGACGATCATGCCGCGCGTCGTGTCGGCATTCGGGCTGAACGTGGTGCGGGACGTGCCGTTCATCAAGCCGGTTTCAGAGGCGTATTCCACGCCGTCATAGTACCAGCTGCCCGCCAGGACGTCGGTGAACGGCAGACCGTCGTCATTTGCTGCCGCATCCTGTGCCGCATCGTTTACGGACGGTTTTGCCACCGTGCCGGTGTTGCTGCGGATGGTGTCGTATGCCTCGATGGCGTCAAAGAGCGTCTGGCGGTTCTTCACCTGCTCCTTGTGCGCGTCGTCCAGCGCATCATAGGCGCGGCGCGCGGCGCTGATGGCGCTGCCGCTGTTCCTCGTCACGTCGCCAATGGCGTCGATGAGCGCCTCGGTCTCGCGCGCGGCGAGCGCCGCTTCAATGCCGGTCAGGCGGTCGAGGTTTCCGACCTGCGCCTGCTCCTCCTCCGTCAGCGCGTCATACGCCGCACGGGCGGCACGGATCTGCGCCGCGTCCGCCGTGGTAACGTCCGCCTCGTCCGGGAGCTGCTCGATCAGCGCCTCCACATCCGACACGGCGTCCCCCGCAACGGTGATGACGCACACGCCCGGACCGCTGACGCTGCTGCCCGCAGCCGCCACATAGTAAGTACCCGGCTGGCGGAAGCTGACTGCCAGCTCCGCGCCGGCATTTGTCGTGCCGAGCTCCATCCACTTCGTCACGTTGGTGTCCGCCTCGGAGAGGTCGGTCGTCACATAGACCTTGGTGTTTGCAAGCGTCGTATCCACGCCCACGCCGTTCCACATATCCGAGCTTACGCGGTGCAGAACGAGCGTCTGCGCCTCGCGCGCTGTGAGGGCAAGACGGTCCGCCGCCGTGCCGTCCGGCTTTGCAAAGTAGGCATAGCCCGCCTCGGAGGACATCCAGTAATTCGGGTCGCTGTACAGACCGACCTCAATGAAGTCGCCGTTTTCCAGCGTCATGTAGTCCGCCGTCGCGCCGATGCCCGGCTTCATCTGGGCATACGCGTGGTTGAGGTAATACGTCAGGTTGGACGTGCCGTCCCAGTATTTTGTGAGGAACATCGAGCCGAACTTGCCGCTGACCGTCAGTTCATTCGTGCTGTTCGCCGCCGTCCTGCCGTTCAGCTTGTACTGCTCCACCATGCGGATGAGCAGGTGCAGCATCGTCGGCTGCTCGACGACCTTGCCGTTCGACTTCACGCTGAACGCCTCCAGACCGTAGTCCGCGAGGTCAAACCAGGTGATCTCCACCGGCACGGCTGCCAGCATTGTCTGGTCGGCATCACTGCCGGTCAGATACTCGCCGTTGCGCGAGAGGGAGAAATAGACGGTCTTGGTGCGCTCCACCGCAGTCTCGCGGGTGCACGTCCAGTGCGCGTAGATGGTGGTATTTTCGGTAAAGACGGTCTGCGCTGTCACGGCGCTGCCGCCGTCCTTTGCGGTGAACCAGCCGTCAAAACGGTAGTTCCAGCGGTAGCCGTCCTCGGGCAGCGCGCCGAGTGTACCGTTCGCCGTCGTGCGGACGTCTGCCGTGTCGCAGTAGCCGCCGTTGGGGTCAAGCGTGATGAGATAGCTGCCGTTTGCCTCCCACGTCAGGATGGGATAGCCGCTGTTGAGCTGCGCGCCTGTGCTCACGCCATCGCGCTCATAGCAGGTGGTATACGCGTCCGAGTTCAGCTCCGATACGAACGAGGAAGCCTTCATCGCGGCTTCGGTGCGCATCGTCGCGCCGTTTGCCTTGAACGCTTCAGACAGCGGTCCTTTATAGAAGCTGCCCTGCTGCGTGCCGATGTAAGTGCCGCCGCCGTAGCTGCCGACCGCGCCGCCGCAGTGAACGGCAGAATCGACCGTGCCCACGTTATAGCAGCCGAGCGGTGCGGACGCGACATAGACGTTGCCAGCCACGCCGCCGAGATAATCTTCGCCGGTCACATCGCCGGTGTTGTAGCAGCCGACGAGCTCGGCATAGTTCTGCACGTCGCCGATCACGCCGCCGACATACTTCGCGCCCGTTCCGCCGACATCGCCCTTGTTGCGGCTGTAACGCACCTCGCCATAGGAGTTTGCGCCCGCGATGCCGCCGACCTGCTGCGCGCCGGTGACGGTGGCGTCATTGCCGCAGCGCTCCACCACGTTGTGCAGCCCCACGCTGCCGACGATGCCGCCGACCTGAATGCTGCCGCTGACGCTGCCGGTAAAGAAGCAGTCTGTGATGCGCGCCTTGCCGGATTCGGCGTCCTCCATCGCACCCGCGATGCCGCCGGTCTGGCTGACGTCGCCTGTCGCGGCGACCGTGCCGTTCACGCTCAGATCTTTGACGAGACCGCCCTTGCCGATGAGCCCGAAGAAGCCGATCTCGCTCTCCGCGCGGCTGACCTTCAGCCCGGTGATGCGCTTGCCGTTGCCGTCAAATTCGCCCTTGAACGGGTGCTCCGACTTGCCGATGGGATACCAGTTGGCAGTCGTGAGCGCGATGTCATTCACCAGCTTGGCAGAGATCGTGCCGCTGCCGCTGTTGACTTCGCTTGCGAACCAGTGGAGTTCTTTTTCATTCGTGATCTGATACACGCCGCCGACATTCGTCGGCTCGGTGCAATCCGCAGTCTCCCAGAGACCGGCGGCGTCCGCCGTTTTGATCTCCTGCGTGGTCGCCTGCTTCATGCCTGGCTTTGTGGCGCTCGTGACCTTGACGGTCAGCGTCCTGCCCACGTCGTCCGCCGTAACGGTGTACGTCTCGCCCGTGCCGGCCTGCGCCGTGTCGCGATACCAGGTGTACGTCAGCGCGCCCTGATCCTCAGCGGCGGTAAAGACTGCCGTGAGCGTGCGCCCGACGACTGCCGCGCCGCGGATGCTGACAACGCCTTCCAGACCCTCGACCTTGCTGCTCGCCTGCGCCTTCAAAACGCCGGAGGCATCCGCGCTCAGCGCCTTGACGCGCAGCGTTCTGCCGGTGAGCGTGTCGGGGATGGTGTATTCTGCGGTGTCAGTAATGGCGACGACCGCGTCGTCATTTTCTTCGTAGCTGTAGTACCAGACGTAGATCAGGTCCTCCGCCGTGCCGGTGTAGTTCGCCGTCACCTTGCCGCCGACCTTCACGTCGCCGGTGAGGGTCAGGTCGCCGTCGATGGCAGACTTCGCAATCAGGCGTGCCTGTGCGTACGCCAGCGCCTGCGGCATGGCGTCCAGCTCGTCCTGCGAACTGACGGCGTTATCCGTGGGATAGCCGTCGTCCTCATAATCGCCGCCGGTCACGTCGCCGACGTTGTAGAGATCCGTGTGGGTCGTCTGCGTCAGGTTGAGACCCACCGCGCCGCCGACCGCGCCGCCAGTGGCTTCAACGTTACCCGCATTGTACGCGCCCTTGACCGTGCCGTTGTTCCAGCCGGCCACGCCGCCGACGTAGCTGCGCATAATGCCCGCCGTGCTGACGATCACGCCGTTGTTGGCGCAGTTTTCGACCGTGCCGTCATTCGCCGCCGCGACGCCCGCCGCCATCATCCCGCCGGCGCGGACGACGCCGCTGTTGGCGCTGCCCGTGATCGTACCCTTTGCCGCGTTGCTTGCCGCGATACCGCCGACGTACTTGTCGCCGCCGATTGCCGCATTGTTTACGCAATTTTCGATCGCACCTTTATTCACCGCCGCGATGCCCGCCGCGTAGTTGCCGCCCTTGAGCGTCCCCTGCACGGTGCAGCTCGTGATCGTGCCGGTGTTGCTTGCCGCCAGAATGGCGCTGTTGTCGCCGCCGACGATGATGCCGGTCACGGTGAGATTCTTGAGCGCACCGCCGTTCGCGGCAAACAGTGCCGCGCTGCCGTGCTCGTTTTTGCAGTAAAGATTCGTGATGGCAAAGCCCGCGCCGTCCAGCTCGCCCGTGAAGCCTGCGTCCACCGGCGTCCAGTCGCGGTTGTTGAGGTCGATGTTCGCCGTCAGAGCGCCGCGGATACCCGGCGTTGCCGCCGCGTTGTCCGCGAACCACTTGAGCTCCGCCGGGCTTGCGATCTGGTACACGCCGTTTTCCTGCGCAGGCTCGGTTGCGGACGCTTTGCCGTCCCAGCCGGTGGGGTCGATGGCGGGATGGTCGGGATCTTCCGGCTCATCCGCGCCGCCGTTCTGCCACGCGAGAACAGGATAGCCGCCGTTGATGCCCTTGCTATCCGCCGCGAACTTGTCGCTGAGGTCCGCGGTCGTCAGCGCTTTCAGTTCGTCTGCCGTTTTGGCGACCGCCGCGCCGTTCTGGATGGTGCAGCTATTGAGATTGCCGACTGTCTCCGTGACTGTCGCGTCGTTCAGAGCATAGACATTCGTCAGCGTTTTCTGACCACCGGACCATTCCAGACTCCCTGCAACTGTGCCTGCCTTTGCCGCGGTCGGCACGGTGCTGCTGTAAGAGTTTTTCAGCGTGCCGGAGCGGAAGCTGCCGATCAAGCCGCCCGCCATGCCGCTGCTTTTTGTGGTTGCTGTAACTTTGCCGGTGTTGTAGCAGTCACTGATCGTGCCGCCGTTATACAGATTGCCGGTCAGACCGCCAACATAAGTCGCGCCCGTCACGCTGCCGGTATTGAAGCACTCGGACACGGCGCTGCCATCGTTCGACTGGATACGACCAGCCACGCCGCCTACATAGCTTCCGCCGGTCACTTGTGCCGCGCTGGAGGACTGCGTGATCTTGCCATTTACATATCCCACAACACCGCCAACGTACTTACCGCCGCTGTAAACCGTCACGCTGTCCGTAACATGGCAGTTTTCAACATCATATACGTTGCCGCCGATCGCGCCGACATACTGCCCCGCATTCTGCCCCGCATTGCTGGCGGTCGTGTTGTTCTCGATCCGGCTCTTGGTGATGGTCAGGTTTTTGATGACGCTGCCAGCCTTTGCGCAGGCGATAAAGCCCGTGTAGTTGGCATTCTTAGCCGTATTCGATGTAGCCTTTTCGGAAATATACAGACCGCTGATCTCATGGTTATTGCCGTCAAACGTGCCGCTGTAGAATTTGCCGGCATAGCTGACGTTTGTGCCGATCTGTTCCCACTGATAGAGCTTGCTCGTATCCTCGATCGTGACATCCTCATTGATGCAGATGTCCGCCGTCAGCTTCGCGGAAATGCCCAAATCGGTCGTTGCCTTCTTATTGAACCACATCAGCTCATTCGGCGAGCCGATGAGATATACGCCGTTCTCGTCCGTCTGAGGCTTGGTGTAAGTCTCGCCGTCCCAGGCGGTCTGGACCTCCAGCGCCGCGCCGGGGATGCTCGCGGCGGCGTTTTCAACGGTGAAGTCGCCGCTGACCGACTTATAGCCGGAGCAGGAAATGACGTAGTGATAGCTGCCGTTCGGCAGGAGGTAGCTTCCGTCAGCCTCCGCCGTCAGCGTTTTCTGCCACGCCGGGCAGGTGACGGTGACGGTCGGGTCGATCGCCGCGCCGTCCGCCGCCGTGATCGCGCCCACGGTCACGGTGTAGGTATCCAGCGCCGTGAGCGTGACGCTCTGCGTGTCCACCGTCTCGTCGCCGGTCACGGTAAACGTGCCCGCCGCGTCCTGATAGCCGAACGCCGTGATGCTGTAGCGGTACGCGCTGTCAGACTTCGGCAGACGGTAGGTGCGCCCACCGGCGACCGTCGGGGTCTGCTCGTCCACGACCAGCACCGCGCCCTCGTCCGGGGTGATCTCGAATTTTACGGTGTAGAGCTTGATGTTCAGGCTGACGTTGATGGTCTGCCCGCCGTAGGCGACGGTGAACGTACCTTCCACATCGTCATGCTCGTCCGCCGTGACCTTGTAGTCATAGTCGCCATTCGTCAGCTCGTAGGTGTGCCCGCTCACGGGGGCGATCGTCGTACCGTCCTGCGACACGGTCAGCGCCGCGTCCTCCGGCGAGAGGTTGAACTTGACTTCATACTTCGCCGTCGGGTCTTGCCAGCCGAGGATGGGATAGTCATCGGTCTTTGCCGTGTAGCTGCCGCCGAGCAGACCGGGCATATCGTCCGATTTCAGTTCGGTCTCAGACTTGGCGGCAAGCTCCTCCGTATCCGCCGCCGCACCGTCGCCGGTCAGTCCTTCCTGCGTCAGGTAGTAGCAGTTTTCCACGGTGATAACGTCCGCCGTCGCCGCGCCGCTGTAATTCTTCGCAGCGCTGCTGCCAACGATCCCGCCAACGGTAACGCCCGCCGTTGTGCTGTCATTGTTCGTGATCGTACCGGCATTGTAGCAGTCCGCGACCGTTGCCGGATTGCTCGTGCTGGTCGGG
>CALACZ010000164.1 GCA_937890735.1 uncultured Bacillota bacterium | reverse complement strand
ACAAAGAAGGGGAGGGGAGCGGCGATGAAAATGCGTAATATTTCCCGGCGCGCCGGGGCGATCGTGACCATGCTGGCGCTGCTTCTGACCCTGTGCCCGGCGGGGCTCGCGGCGGAGCGCGAGGTACGCATCGGAAGCGCCGAAGAGCTTGCGGAATTTGCCGAAAAGTGCGCGTCGGACAGCTATTCGAGCGGTCTGACAGTCGTTCTGACGGACGATATTGATCTGGACGGCACGGCGGTGTACATCCCCATCTTTTTGGGTACGTTTGACGGAAACGGGCACACCATCCGCCGTCTGGAGCTGATGTCAGGCGATTCGCGCCTTGCCCTGTTCGGCAGGCTCGAGCGCGGCGGCACGATCAAAAATCTGCGTGTGGAGGGCAGCGTCACGCCGTCCGGCTCGCAGAGCACCGTGGGCGGCATCGTGGCGGAGAACTACGGGCGCGTCGATACCTGCGTGTTTGCCGGGACGGTCATCGCCTCGGAGCAGGTCGGCGGCATCGCGGGTCTGAATGAAGCCGGCGGCGTCATCACGGCGTGCCGCGTGACGGGCGTGATCCAGGGCAAGTGCTATACCGGCGGCATCGTGGGCGAAAACGCGGGCAGCGTGGTGCGCTGCACGAATCTCGCCGCCGTCAACACAAGCGTGACGGACGAAGAGCTCGGCATGGAGGAACTGGACAATCTCGACAGCACGGTCTATGATCTTCTGAAAAATCGCAGCGTTGACAACGAGACCGGCACGCTGACCGACACCGGCGGCATCGCGGGGCATTCGACCGGAGTGCTGCAAAGCTGCGAAAATAACGGCTCGGTGGGATACCCGCACGTCGGCTACAACGTCGGCGGCATTGCGGGACGGCAGAGCGGGTATATCAGCAACTGCAAAAACCGCGGCAATATTCAGGGGCGCAAGGATGTGGGCGGTCTGGCCGGTCAGATGGCGCCGGATATTACGCTGCAAACCTCCGGCGACAGCCTGGAGGAGCTTCAGGAGGAGCTGAACACGCTCCACGCCATGCTCAGCCGGACGATGGACGACGCGCAGACTGTCTCCGACGACGTGTCCGCACAGCTTTCGCAGGTGACGGGCTATGCCGACTCTGCGCGCACGCACGCGGGCGACCTGGTCGATCGGGTGCAGGAATTTACCGACGAGAACATCGCGGCGGTGAACGATGTGTCGCTGCTGGCGGAGCGCTATGTTGCTAAGGGCAGCACCGTGCTGGACGATGCGGCGGACGCGGCGGCTGCGCTGGCGGACGCCATGCGCGAGATGGAGGATATACCGGCGCTCCTGCAGAACGTGACGGAGCTGAGTGACACGCTGCTGGCGCAGCTGCGCGATTTTGCCGACAATACGCAGGCGGCTGCGGAGGCGATGCAGCGCGGCGTGGAGGCAATGGAGGAAGCGTTTCAGGTCATTGCGGACTGGGATTCCGACCTGCCGGATACGTCGCAGCTTCAGGATGACTTGCAGGCGCTCATTGATGCGGCGCAGGACCTGAGCGACGCGGCATCGCAGGCGCTGGATGAGTATGAGCAGACCGGCGTTGTGAGCGCCGAGACGCGCGAGGCGCTGCGGCTGGCGCTTCAGGATACGCTGGACGCAAACGCTGCCATGCTGGACGATCTGAACGAGCTGCTGGAAAGCACGGACTTTGACGGGCTTCTGGGCGAAGCGCTGGAGGCTCTTCGGGAGTTCTCCGGGCATATGCAGGACGCAATGCGCGAATTTTCGGACGCGGCGCGGCTGCTCTCCGGCGCGATGGACGATCTGTCGGACGCGCTGGATACGCTGCGGAGCATGAACGGTTATTTCGATGAGATTTTCGGCGATGCGGCGAACGCCGCGCCGATGCTGACGCGCGCTGCCGACAGCCTGACGCAGGCGTTCCGCGACGGCGCGCAGTGGGCGCGCGACCTCGGAAGCGAAGAGCCGATCACATTCACCTCGCTGGGGTCGGAGTTTTCCGACAGCGCGGACGCGCTCAACGCCGCGCTCGGCAGTGTGAGCTCGGAGCTTGGAGGACTCAACGATACGCTGGACACTTCCAATTCCGTGCTGCTGTCGGATATGCGGCAGGTCAACAATCAGGCGAACAAGGTGATGAACCTGTTCTTCAACATCCTCAACGACACGCAGAATGCGGACTATACGGATATTTACGAGGATGTGTCCGATCAGAGCCTGCAAAGCGCCGTGGAGGGCAAGGTGCAGGAGAGCACGAACAGCGGCAGCGTATCCGCCGACCGCAACGTGGGCGGTCTGGTCGGCGCAATGGCGATCGAATACGACCTTGACCCGGAGGACGATCTGACGTCCGACACGACGACCGGGCTGCGGCGCTATACCTATCAGACGCGCGCGGTGCTGCTGAACTGCACGAACTCCGGCACGGTCGAGGCGAAGCGGAGCTGCGCGGGCAGCGTGACGGGGCGTATGGACCTCGGCACGATCTCCGGCTGCGGCGGCTTTGGCGACGTGACGAGCGAATCGGGCGACTATGTGGGCGGCGTGTGCGGCTTCTCGCTGTCGTCCATTCAGGACAGCTACGCAAAGTGCACGCTCTCGGGCGGCAAGTACGTCGGCGGCATCGCGGGCTCGGGCAGCCGCGTGTCGAACTGTGTGTCCATGGTGGAGCTGGCGGACTGCGCGCAGTACGGCGGCGCGATCGCGGGCGAAATTACCGACGATTATCAGAATAACCGCTTCGTCTCGGACACGCTGGCGGGCGTGGACCGCGTCAGCCTGTCCGGCAAGGCGGAAAAGATCGGCTATACGCAGATGCTGCGTATCGAGGGCATCCCGAAGCAGATGAAAACGCTGACGCTGCGCTTTGTTGCGGACGATGTGACGCTGGCGAGCTATCCGATCGAATACGGTGCGTCGTTCTCCCTGGAAAACGCACCGCGCATCCCGCAGCAGGAGGGCAAATACGCCGTCTGGGATCATGAGTCGCTGGATGATCTGCATTTTGACACCGTGGTCACGGCGGTGTATACGACGTATGTTACGACGCTCGACTCTTCCGCGCAGCGCGAAAGCGGCAGGGCGGTGTTCCTGGCGGAGGGACTGTTTGACGATGACGCGCAGCTCACGGCGGAGGAGATCACGCTCCCGGAGGGGGAACTGCCCCGGCTGTCACACGACTTTTGGACTGCGGTGCGGCAGGCGTTCGGTGCGCAGACCGTGCGTTACGGCGCGGTGCTGGAGCAGTGGCAGATCACCCTCCCCGACGACGGGCAGGCGGAGCATCTGCTGCACTATCTGCCGCCGGAGGACGGGCGCGGCGAGCTGGTCGTGTATGTAAAGGACGCGGACGGCTGGACGATGCTCGAGTGCGGCGATTTCGGCAGCTACGCGACGCTGACGCTGCCCGCCGGGCAGACGCAGATCGTGCTGGCGCGCCTGCGCGCCGTGTGGTGGGTCTGGCTCATCCCGGCAGGACTGGCGGTGCTGGTGCTCGTGTGCATCCTGCTGGCGGTGCACAAAAAGCATAAAAAAGCAAAGGCACAGGCAAAGGGCAAACAAGCGCCTGTGGAGGCATAAATGGACGGCGGCTCTGCAAAAGCAGAGCCGCCGCTTTTGTACCACGCTATCCAAGGCTTCCCCCTGGGATGCGAATCAATAGTTGAATTGCAAAATTAAAGCAGCGAATGCTAGT
>CALACZ010000163.1 GCA_937890735.1 uncultured Bacillota bacterium | reverse complement strand
TCTGATTCACGAATTTCTACCGTGCAGGTGTCCAACTTGCACTTGCAATTTGCGACCAATACCTCCCCATGGAAGTTCCGCAGTGCAGTCCACCATAGGGTTCCCCGTTTTCGAAAAGGATATCCATACGGTCTGTTGCTCGTTGAAAAATAAAACTCCTTGTTGCATGGCGCTACCTCCTATATATATAATGTTTTGGAAAAAGATGAGCCAGACGGATCAGCTACATCCATCTGGCTCTGTGGCAGTCTGAAATCATGCGGGATAATGGCTGCGTCAAGTACCTCCTTCCCAATGAATTTTGTCGGATTCAGTCCTGATACTTGCCTGTTACGGTTTTCTCTGACTATCCTAATTATACAGCCAACGTCCCCTTGGTGACCAAGGGGAGGTGGCGCGAAACGCCGGAATGGATGAGAAGGTGTACGTTCCGCCGCACCACCGGGTGGCGCTCTGCAACCGACAACGTTCTGATCCCTTCAGTCGCCTTCGGCGACAGCTTCCCTTGGTCACCAAGGGAAGCCTTTGACTTGCGCAAACCCGCCGGTGCGGCACGCACCCATGCCTTCCCCTCGGGGAAGGTGGCTGCGGAGCGTAGCGGAGCAGACGGATGAGGGTCGGGGAACACTTACGAATAGCTTTGCAGTTTCGTGTAATCGCAACTGCTCCCCGACCCTCATCAGTCAGCCTTCGGCTGACAGCTTCTCCCAGGGGAAGCCATTGGATGCATACCGTCCTATGGTGCGTGCAAAATTCGCCGCTGCCCACCGCGCGGGAGGGGCAAGCCCCGCCCCTACATTACGACTAAGAACGCGGCAGCTCAATTTTCGCCCGCATTCTGCGTATGCCACAAGCCCGCGTACACGCCATTTTGCTTCAGCAGCTGCTCGTGGCTGCCCTCTTCGGCAATTCTGCCGTCGGCGATGACGAAGATGCGCTGGGCGCTGCGGATGGTGGACAGGCGGTGGGCGATGATGAACGTGGTGCGGTCCTTTGCCAGCGCGTCGAACGCCGACTGAATTTTGGACTCCGTCAGGCTGTCCAGCGCGCTCGTCGCCTCGTCCAGAATGAGGATGGGCGGGTTTTTGAGGAAAATGCGCGCGATGGAGATGCGCTGCTTCTGCCCGCCGGACAGCAGCGTCCCGCGCTCGCCCACATAGGTGTCAAAGCCGTCGGGCATGGCGAGGATGTCGTCGTAAATCTCCGCCCGCTTCGCCGCGGCGACGATCTCGTCCATCGTCGCGTCGGGGCGGCCGTAGCGGATGTTTTCCAGAATGGAGTCCGCAAACAGGAACACCTCCTGCTGCACGATGCCGATGTGCTCGCGCAGGCTCTTCTGCGTGATGGTGCGCACGTCGCGCCCGTCGATGCGGATTGCGCCGCCCGTCACGTCGTAAAAGCGCGGCAGGAGCTGGCAGAGCGTCGATTTGCCGCCGCCGGACGGTCCGACGATGGCGACCGTCTCGCCTGGGCGCACGCGCAGGCTCACGTCGTGCAGCACATCGAGCTCCTGCTCATACGAAAAGCTCACATGATCGATCTCGACCTCGCCGCGCACCGTATCCAACACCGCCGCGCCCGGCGCGTCCTGAAGCGTCGGCTCGGTGCGCATGACGTCGATAAAGCGCTGTAAGCCCGCCGAGCCGTTTGCAAACAGCTCCGAGAAGTTCGCCAGCTTGCGGATGGGATTGACGAACGTCGTAATATAGAGTGAGAACGTGATGAGGTCGGTATAATCCATGCGGTCCTGCATGATGAGCGCGCCGCCGACGGCAATGACGCTGACCGACAGGATGCTCACAAAAAACTCCATCACGGCGTTAAAATAGCCCATTTCCTTGTGAAATACCCGCTTGGAGCGCTTGAACATATCGTTGGAGGTGCGGAATTTATCCTCCTCCAGCGCCTCGTTGGCAAACGCCTTGGCGGTGCGCATCCCCGACAGGCTCGACTCGATGTCGGCATTGATGATGCCGACCTTCTGCTTGACCTGCCGCGACGCCTGCGACATCGCGCGCCGGCGCGCCATGATGACCACGACGAACACCGGGATGATGACCGCCACCACCAGCGCCAGCCGCCACTCGATGGTAAACATGATCGAAAGCGCGCCGAGGATGGTCACGCCGGAGATGAACAGGTCCTCCGGACCGTGGTGCGCCAGCTCCGTGATCTCAAACAGGTCGCTCGTGAGCCGGCTCATAAGCTGCCCGGTGCGGTTGTGGTCGTAAAAATCAAACCCCAGCACCTGCATATGCGAAAACAGCGCCTCGCGGATGTCCGCCTCTACGCGGATGCCGAACGTGTGCCCCCAGTAGCAGATGACGTAATACAGCAGCGACCGCACGACATACGCGCCCACGACCACCGCCATCACGGTAAAAAACGCCGAAAACGCCCGCTGCGGCAGCAGGCTCGTCATGCACCAGCGCGAGAGGAGCGGATAGGCGAGGTCGATGAGCGCCACGATGAGCGCGCAGAGCATATCCAGCGCGAACAGGCGGCGGTGACGTTTGAAAAAGTGCAGAAAAATGGACAGCGTGCTTTTGCGCTGATAGTCCTGCGTGGTCATAGTGTCCCTCCTGAAAACGCGGTCCGCGGACCGCCGTGCTGTCCTTATCATACGAAACCGCGCGCCGCTTTGCAAGCCGCGTTTGCAAAATCGGGTGCGGCATGGTAGAATTTCGGCAAAGAGAGGACGTGAGCGGATGGTCGAAATTCTGTATCAGGACGCGCAGATCGTCGTCTGCTGCAAACCGGCAGGCGTTTTGTCACAGGGCGAGAGCGCGGACGCGATGCCCGCGCTGCTGCACACGCAGTGTGGCGGGGACATTTACCCGGTGCACCGGCTCGACCGCGTGAGCGCGGGCGTGATGGTCTATACCCGCACGGCGCGCGCGGCGGCAGCCCTCACGGCATCCGCGCAGGCAGGGCGCTGGCGGAAGGAATATCTGGCGGTGCTCAGCGCCGTGCCCGCCGAGCCGGCGGGTGTTTTGGAGGATCTTTTGTATTTTGACCGCGCGCGCGACAAGAGCTTCGTCTGCAAGCGCCCGCGCGCCGGTGTGAAGGCGGCGAGGCTTTCGTATGCGGTCGCCGCATCAGCGCAGGACGGCGACAAGCGCCGCGCGCTCGTGCGCGTGCGCCTGTTCACCGGCAGAACGCATCAAATTCGCGCCCAGTTTTCCTCCCGCGCCCTGCCGCTGCTCGGCGACGGCAAATACGGCGGCGGCGATAACCGCTGCAAGACTGCCCTCTTTTCCGCGCATTTGCAGTTCCCCCACCCGCAAACGGGCGAGGAAATGACGTTTGAGGCAAAGCCGCCGCAGGCGTTTCCGTGGACGATGTTTGCGTTTGAGCCGTAACACAGGAGGGCTTGCCCCTCCCGTGCGGTACGCGCCGCCGCATTTTGAGGCAGCACCGATTTGCAGAAGCCCCATGGCTTCCCCTCCGGGGAAGCTGGCTGCGGAGCGAAGCGGAGCAGACTGATGAGGGCAGGGGAGCACTGGCGAATTGCTTTGCAGTTTCAGCAAATCGTAAATGCTCCCCGACCCTCATCCGTCTCGCTGCGCGAGCCACCTTCCCCCAAGGGAAGGCATGGGTGCGTGCCGCTCCGGCGTGCGTGCAAAAGCTGTTTCTGCACGCCAGCAGGCAGGGCAGAGACCTTCCCGCACGCAAATTCTGCGGTATATACGCGAACCCCCGAACAGAGCTTTCTGTTCGGGGGCATTTTCATTCCTGATCCTTAAAGAACAGCAGCGAGAACCACGTCACGATATTGCCGTTGAAAAAATCCAGACCGCATTTTTCGGCGAGGTCGGTCACCAGAATGCCGTGGCTTTCGATGCAGGGGAACATCCGCTCCGGGTGGCGGCAGGGGGAATTGGGCCATGCGCAGTGCTCGCAGACGGCGCACGCCTCGGTGGAGAGCACCATCACCTGCTGGTTTTGCTCGCGCAGCAGCGCCGCGACCTGGTGGGCGATTTTTTCGTGCGGGGCGCGGGTGGCGAGCGTTTCGTCGATGTTGGCGATGTCGCTGACCTCCGTCACGGTGGTGATGACGAGCGCCTCGGGGTAAGCCAGGCAGCGCACGCGGCATTCCTCCACCGTCCCGACCGCGGGCGGGCACGCCCAAGTGGTGTTGTACATCGGGCACTCCCGCTCGCAGATCGTGCGCACGCGCTCGGTGAACACGATGTCCTTCGTATCCACATACGCAAACTGAAGCAGCGGCAGCGCTGCCAGCGCCCGCTCCAGCTTTTCCCGGTCCAGCATCCCGCCGCCCCCTCTCGTTTTTTATTGTAGCCGTTTCAGGACGGCGCGTCAACCGGGGCACATAAAAATACAGTACGCAACATCGGGTGTGTGGGCGACATTGCGTACTGTTTACACGGCTTGCGCCGCGCGAAAAAATGTGATATACTGTTCTTCAGCATATCAGTAGCTGCCCGGATGACAAGCAACAACTTTCTACGTTGCGAGCATACCACGCAGGCGTGAAAATGTCACCCTACCGGCTGTTCCGGCGGGTCAATTTCTGCGAGAGAGGCACTCTACCGGCAGTAGAATTTCCAGTGATACCAGTGCTTTCAGGAAGGAGCGGGTTTGCTTGAAGGTTGAAGAGACGACCATGCGGCGAACGATCGCAAAAAATATCACAGCGTACCGCAAGGCGCATCACGACACGCAGGCAGACCTGGCGGAAAAGCTCAATTACTCCGATAAATCCGTCTCCAAGTGGGAGCGCGGGGAGAGTTTGCCGGATGTGTTCATTCTGGCGCAGATCGCCGATCTGTACGGCGTAACGGTGAGCAATCTCATCGGCGAGGTGGAAGCACCGAAAAAGGCAAAGCCGTATTACCATCTGTTCATCTATCTTCTGTCGGTGGCGATCGTGTTCGTGGTGGCGACGATCCTTTTTACAGCGTTCACGATCGCGGAGGTGCTGTTCCCGGCGTGGATGTTCTTTGTGTACGCCGTGCCGGTGGCGTCGATCGTGTCGATCGTGTTCACGAGCCTCTGGTGGGGCATCTGGCAGCAGGCGGCGTCGATCACGGTGCTCATCTGGTCGCTGGGCGCGTGTCTGCTGCTGTCGTTCCCGCAGGTGGGGAATCTGTCGCAAATTTTCATCGTGTGCGCGGCGGTGCAGGTGCTCGCCGTGCTGTGGGAGCTGTTCCGTATGTTCCGCAAAAAATAAGCCCGTCCGGGCGCGGCAGCTTGCCGCGCCCGGATTTTGCATAAAAAAGGGAGTATCTCTTGAAAGCGCAAAAAAACTGTTGTATAATAAGTTGATTTTTTGGAAAGAAGGAGTTTTACCATGAGCAAGATCGCCATTCCTGCCGGGTACAAAGCGCCGCTGAGCGTGTATGAGCTTCAGCGCGCCATCGAGTTTATCAAGAGCAATTTCCAGGTCAATCTCGGCAATGCGCTCAATCTGCGCCGCGTGTCTGCGCCGCTGTTCGTGGAGAAAAACTCCGGGCTGAACGACAACCTCAACGGCTACGAACGCCCGGTGAGCTTTGACATCCCGGACGTCGGCGCGCAGGCGCAGGTGGTGCACTCGCTGGCAAAGTGGAAGCGCCTCGCCCTCAAGCGTTATGATTTTAAGCCCGGCAAGGGTCTGTTCACCGACATGAACGCCATCCGACGCGACGAAGAGGTTGATAACCTCCACTCCGTCTACGTCGATCAGTGGGACTGGGAAAAGGTCATCACCCGCGAGGATCGCAATGAAGCCTACCTCCGCCGCACCGTGCGCGACATCGTGGGCGCTGTTTGCGAGACGAACGACGCGCTGGGCATCGCCTTCCCGAGCCTGCATACGAAGCTCGAGCGCGAGGTGTTTTTCATCACCACGCAGGAGCTGGAGGACAAATACCCCGACCTCACGCCGAAGGAGCGCGAAAACGCCATCGTGCGCGAACATCACACGGTGTTCCTCATGCAGATCGGCGGCAAGCTGCGCTCCGGCAAGCCCCACGACGGGCGCGCGCCGGACTATGACGACTGGGCGCTCAACGGCGACATTCTGATGTGGGATCCCGTGCTGGAATGCGCGTTTGAAATTTCGTCCATGGGCATCCGCGTGGACGAGGCGTCGCTGGCAGAGCAGTTAAAGCTCGCAGGCTGCGAAGAGCGGCGCGAGCTGCCGTTCCACAAAATGCTGCTCGCGGGCGAGCTGCCGCTCACCATGGGCGGCGGCATCGGTCAGAGCCGCGTCTGTATGCTGATGATCGGCACCTGCCACATCGGCGAGGTGCAGTGCAGCCTGTGGGACGAAACTACCCGCAAGACCTGTCAGGATGCCGGTATTCTGTTGCTGTAATCATTGAATTTTTGAAAAGAGGAGTACAAGATGGAACAGCTCATTCCCGTTCGTTCCCTGTTTCAGGACCCCGCCGCATATGACGGCAAGACCGTGCAGATCGGCGGCTGGGTGCGCAATCTGCGCGCCAGCAAAAACTTTGGCTTTATCGTCCTGTCGGACGGCACATATTTTACGCCCGTGCAGGTCGTCTACGGCGCGGAGCTTGCGAATTTCGCCGAAATTTCCAAGCTCAACATCGGCGCGGCGGTCATCGTGACCGGCACGCTCGTGCGCACGCCCGATGCCAAGCAGCCCTTTGAGGTGCAGGCGTCCGCCGTAGCGGTGGAAGGTCCGTCCACGCCCGATTTCCCCATCCAGCCCAAGCGGCACTCGCTGGAGTTTCTGCGTACTGTGCCGCATCTGCGCGCCCGCACGAATACGTTCCAGGCGGTGTTCCGCGTGCGCAGCGTCATCGCCTTCGCCATCCACAAGTTCTTCCAGGAGCGCGGCTTTGTGTATGTGCACACGCCCATCATCACCGCCTCCGACTGCGAGGGCGCGGGCGAGATGTTCCAGGTCACGACGCTGGACATCAACAATCCTCCGCGCACGGAGGACGGCGCGGTCGATTACTCCAAGGACTTTTTCTCCAAGCCCACGAACCTGACCGTCTCGGGTCAGCTCAACGTGGAGACGTTCGCCATGGCGTTCCGCGATGTATACACATTCGGACCGACGTTCCGCGCCGAAAATTCCAACACCACCCGCCACGCGGCGGAGTTCTGGATGATCGAGCCGGAGATCGTGTTCGCCGACCTGAACGACGACATGAAGCTCGCCGAGGATATGCTCAAATACGTCATCGCCTACACGCTGGAAAACGCGCCGGCGGAGATGGAGTTCCTGAACCAGTTCGTCGATAAGGGGCTTCTCGACCGGCTGCACCATGTGATGACGTCCGACTTCGGTCACATCACCTACACCGAGGCGGTCAAGCTGCTCGAGGAGCACAACGACAAGTTCGACTACAAGGTCTTCTGGGGCTGCGACCTGCAGACCGAGCATGAGCGCTATCTCACCGAGCAGATCTTCAAGCGCCCGGTCTTCGTCACGGACTACCCGAAGGAGATCAAGGCGTTCTACATGAAGCTCAACCCCGACGGCAAGACCGTCGCGGCGATGGACTGCCTTGTGCCCGGCATCGGCGAGATCATCGGCGGAAGCCAGCGCGAGGACGATTACGACACGCTGCTCCAGCGCATGAACGAGACGGGGCTCAAGCCCGAGGACTACAAGTTCTACCTCGACCTGCGCAAATACGGCACAGCGCGCCACGCGGGCTTCGGGCTCGGCTTTGAGCGCTGCGTCATGTACCTCACCGGCATGAGCAACATCCGTGACGTGCTCCCCTTCCCGCGCACGGTCAACAACTGCGAACTATAATCAAACGAAAGAGCCTCCGACCTCCGCGCTGGAGACTCTTTGTGCACGATTCAGGAGGGATCATTATGAAGTCGAAAACTGTCGCCATCTGGCTCGTCCTGCTGTGCGGGGCGCTGCTGCTGACAAGCTGCGCCGCACCCGCGAACGCGCCGGACACCCAGCCCGCGCCCGCCGCCGTGCAGGAGACGGTCGAATCCGCCGACACGGAAGCGGAAACCGCGGCGCACAGTCTGGAAACGTCGCAGGTGACGATCTGGGCGCTTTCGGACACTGAGCCCGCGTTCGTCGTGCTTGCCGACCTGACCGATGCCGCCGATATTCAGGCGCTCACGGACAGCATCGACCTCGATCAGTGGGCGCTCATCACCGGCGAGCTGGCAGCGTCCGAGCCGACGTATTACATCGACTTCCACAACGGTCTGGCGGTCAGTCTGGACGGGACGAGCGCCTGCGGGCAGGTGGGACGGTCGTTTACCGTCGAGGGCGATGTGATCGTCTGGGACAAGGACGGCTTCGAGGGCTGGTTCACCATGAACGACGCGTTTTTCGAGCAGGTACTCAAAATCGTTGGGAAATAAATCAAATCGACAGAGCCTCCGACCGGGTAGGTCGGAGGCTCTTTTTTGGCGATTTTCACGATTTTGACAAGGGGTATTTACATATTATTCACAAAGCATCTCTATAATGTGAGCACAAAATGCGACAATAAGGAGTAGAGGACCATGGCGGAAACTTCAGGGGTCAAAAAGAAGAAAAAGCTCAAAAAGCGCTGGTTTGTGATCGGCGGCGCGGTGCTGGTGATCGCGGCGCTTCTGATCGTGCCGCGGCTGCTCGGCGCGGGCAAGGCTTCGGCGGTACTGCGCCTGAGCGACACCACGCCCGTCAGCCGCACGGACCTGCGCAGCACCATCTCGGCAAACGGCACGGTGGAGAGCGCGGACGCAACGAACGTCTACTCCACGCTCGCGCTGCCGGTCAGGAGCGTGGCGGTGGAGGTCGGCGACTATGTGCGCGCGGGCGACGTGCTGGCGGAGCTGGACGGTGAGAGCGTGGAGGATCAGATCAGCACCCAGCGCGCAAGCCTTAACACCGCGCAGGCGGCATCCGGCGCGCAGCTCAAAAGCGCGCAGGACAGCTACAACACCTTCAAGCAGTCGCTCGACGACGGTCTGAACGCGAGTTTGCTTGCCGCGCAGGCGCAGGTCGATTCCGCGCAGGAGGCGTATGAAAAGGCGCAGACGGCGCTTGAGCGCTACGAGCGCTCGCTGGACGAGGGCGAAAACACGCAGCTTCTGAGCGCGGAAAGCTCCCGCGATCAGGCGCGGAGCGCGCTGGAGAGCGCGGAAAATGCGCTGGATTCGGCGCAGTCGGCGCGCGACGCGGCGGCGATGACGCTGGCAAGCGCAGGCAATGCCTACGCGACCGCGCAGGAGGAGCTCAAGGCGCTGGAAGAAGGAACGCCGGAGTATGCCGCAAAGGAGGAGGAGGTCGCCGCGCTGAAGGCGGACAACGACGCGGCGCTGAGCGCGTATGAAGCGGCGGAGGCGCAGTGCGACACGCTGGAGCAGCAGGTCGATACGGCGTCGGACGCCTACCGCCTTGCAAAGAGCGCCTATGACGCCGCCGAAACGGGCGCGGACGACGCGCTGGACGATTACCGCGACGCGGTGGACAGCGCGAAGGACGCCTACGACAAGGCAGTCAAAAATCTGGAGTCCACGCAGCAGTCGGTCAGCGGGCAGCTGGAAAGCTACTCCAACGCCGTGCAATCGGCGCAGGCTGGCGCGAGCACCGCGGTCACGCAGGAGGCGATCGCGCAGCTGGAAAAGCAGCTGGACGACGCGACCATCACCGCCCCCTGTGACGGCACCATCACGGCGGTGTACGCGAGCGTCGGCGCAAGCGGCAGCGGGCTGCTGTTCGTGATCGAGGACCTGGACGATCTGGTCATCAAAACGACCGTCAAGGGCTACGACATCGGAAAAGTAGCCGTCGGGCAGAAGGTCGCCATCCACACCGACGCGACGGGCGACGCGGAATTTGACGGCAGCGTCAGCACCATCGCCCCCACGGCGCAGAAAAACGCCTACGGCGTGACGAGCGCCACGGGCAGCGACGCGCTGTTTGACACCGAGGTCGCCGTGGAAAGCACGAACACCGGACTTCGCATCGGTCTGGAAGCGCAGCTCGATTACATCCTCGAGGAAGCCAAAGACGTTCTGGTCGTGCCATATGACGCGGTATACCAGAATGACGACGGGCAGACGTGCGTGCTGACCGTGGAGGACCTCGGCGGCGGCAAGTATACGCTGCATGAAGTCCCGGTCACGGCCGGCATGGACGACGATCTGGACATCGCCGTGACCGGCGACGGCATCGCCGAGGGCGTGCGCGTGGTGCACGCGCCGGACAGCTACCGGCTGCTCGTCGGGCAGACGCTCACCGCGGCGTCCCAGCAATACGAACTGTGGGCGGGGATGATGGGATGAGCGAGGGCAGACAGCTGATCCGCATGCGTGGCATTTACAAGCGCTTTAACGTCGGGCAGGAGAACGAGCTGGAGATCCTGCACGGCATCGACCTCGATGTGAACGAGGGCGAATTTGTGTCGATCGTCGGCGCGTCCGGCTCGGGCAAGTCCACGCTCATGAACCTCATCGGCGCGCTCGACCGCCCCACCGAGGGCAGCTACTGGCTGGACGGAACGGTCATTGAGGACGCGGACGACCGCGAGCTGTCCGCCATCCGCAACCGCAAGATCGGCTTTGTATTTCAGAATTTCAACCTCATCGGCAGGACGAACGCGCTGCAAAACGTCGAGCTGCCGATGCTCTACGCCGGCGTGCCACAGAAAAAGCGCACCGAGCGGGCACAGATGCTGCTGGACATGGTCGGCATGGCAGACCGCATGACGCACCAGCCGAACGAGCTGTCCGGCGGGCAGAAGCAGCGCGTTGCCATCGCGCGCGCCATGGCGAACGACCCCGCCATCATTCTGGCGGACGAACCAACCGGCGCGCTGGACAGCAAGACCGGGCGCATGGTGATGGATCTCTTCCACCGGCTCAACCGCGAGCAGGGCAAAACCATCGTGCTCATCACGCACAACCGCGAGCTTGCCATGGAAACGCAGCGCGTGCTCACCATGCGCGACGGCGTGCTCAGTGAGGAGGCGGTATCATGCGTCTGATGGAAAATTTGCGCATCGCGCTCGAGGGGCTGCGGGCAAATAAAATGCGCGCGCTGCTCACGATGCTCGGCATCATCATCGGCATCGCCGCCGTCATCGGCATCCTGACTGTGGGCGACGGGCTGTCCAACACCATCACCAGCCAGATGAGCAGCTTCGGCGCGTCCACGATCTCCATCTCTCTTCAGCAGAAAACAAATCAGCTCGACATGAGCGATCTGAGCGCCATGATGGTCCAGCCGGAGGATGATGATCTCATCACAGACGATATGGTCGAGGAAATGCTTTCGCGCTACGGCGCGGACATCGAAGCCGTAGGGCTGACGGAAAGCGTCGGCAGCGGACAGGTCAGGGACGGGCGGCTGTACGCCAACGTCTCGGTCAGCGGCGTGAATGACGGTGCGTTCACCATCAACGACGTTGACCTCCAGGCGGGGCGCTTTTTGCAGCAGCAGGACTGCGACGGCGAGCGCAATGTGTGCATCGTGAGCGACAGGCTGGTGCAGAATCTCTTTGCAGGCGACACCCAGGCGGCGCTCGGCAGTGAAATTTCCGTCCAGCTTTCAAGCGACCGCGTGCGCCTGCGCATCGTGGGCATCTACACCTACAAAGCCTCGGCGTTTACGATCAGCACGGCGTCGGACAAGGATCTTTCCACCGCGCTCTACATCCCCGTCACCACCGCCAAGCGCCTGACCGGCGCGGCAGACGGCTATTCCTACTTTACCGTCATGGCGGCGGCAGGCACGGACAGCACGGCGCTCGGCACGCAGATCAGCAATTTTCTGAACCGCTACTACCGCAATAACGACGACTTCCGCGTGAGCTCCATGAGCATGGAGAGCGTCATCGAGTCGGTGGACAGCATGATGAGCAAGCTCTCCATCGCCATTTCGGTCATCGCGGCGATCTCGCTGCTCGTCGGCGGCATCGGCGTGATGAACATCATGCTCGTCTCAGTCACGGAGCGCACGCGCGAGATCGGCACGCGCAAAGCCCTCGGCGCAACGAACGGCGACATCCGCGAGCAGTTCGTGGTGGAGAGCATCATCATCTGCCTGGTCGGCGGCATCATCGGCATCCTGCTCGGCGCGCTGCTGGGCTACGTCGGCAGCTCGCTGCTCGACGCGCCGAGCCTGCCCAGCCTCGGCAGCATCGCCCTCGCCGTTGGCTTCTCGCTGGCAGTCGGCGTGTTCTTCGGCTACTACCCCGCCAATAAAGCGGCAAAGCTTGATCCCATTGAGGCGCTGCGATATGAATAAACGAATCCCCGCCCGGGACTCCCGGGCGGGGCTTTGGTTTGCCCTTCCCCTGGGCTTCCGCAAATCAGCCAGTACGCTGCGTATCCTTGCCTCCCCCTTTTTTGGGGGGGAGGTGTCCGAGCGCAGCGAAGGACGGAGAGGGTACGTCGCCTCTCCGTCGCCTGCGGCGGCAGCTCTCCCAGAGGGAAAGCCACGGAGCGCACGACTCTGTGCGCCCGCTGTTTCTTTTGAGACAGCGGAGATTTGCAGAAGTCCCATGCCTTCCCCTGCGGGGAAGGTGCCCCGAAGGGGCGGATGAGGGTCGGGGAGCAATTACGGTTTGCTGAAACTGCAAAGCGATCCGCCGGTGCTCCCCTGCCCTCATCAGTCTGCTCCGCTGCGCTCCGCAGCCAGCTTCCCCGGAGGGGAAGCTATTTGGTGCATTCCATCCTACAGTATATGCAAGATCCACCACTGCCAACCAGCAGGAGGGACAAACCGTTCCTTACGTTATGACGAGATCACGCTGCAAACTTGCACATTGTAAATCCCCCCGGTTCGTGTTAAAATAACGCAAACGAACTTTGGAGGGCGATCTTATGGGCTCTTTTTTCCGGCGGCTGGTCACGCCGTGGCGCACGGCGGGGCAATTCGCCTCGCAGGAGGAATTTTTAACGTTCCTGCGGCGGTATAACCGCGTGGTCGGCGCAGTGCGGGCGGTGCTTTTGCTCGCGGCGGCGATTTCGCTGCTCACAAGCTACGCGCTCGATCGCTACAAGATCAATTTGATCGCCGCCGCAGCGCTGGTGATCGTGATGCTCATCTCGCTGCCGGTGCTGCAAAACGAGAAAAAGCTGCCGAAGGAGGAAGCAAAATCATGAGCTTTACGCCTGACTCTGCCCTCCTCGCGCGCCTTTCGCGCGGCGAGATCTCGTTTGCCGTCGTGTGCGGCGGCGCGGTGGTGCACGAATGTATGGGGCGCGGCATCGGTCCGGCGCTTGATGCGCTCGACCGTCTGCCGGACAAGCTCGCGGGCGCGGAGGTCTACGACACCATCGTCGGCAAGGCTGCCGCGGCGCTGTTCATTCTCGGCGGCGTGTGCGCGGTGTACGCCGGGACGGTCAGCGATTCCGCCGTGGCGCTGCTGGAGCGCGCCGGAGTCGAATGCCGCTGGGGCGTGCGCACGGAGCAGATCGTCAACCGCACGGGCGACGGGCTGTGCCCATTCGAGCAGGCGGTGCTGGGCTGCGCTGAACCGGCGGATTGCCTGCCGGTCATTCGCGAGACGCTCGCGCGCCTGCGCGCTGCAAAATAGACTGCGAAGCGGGGACGCTCACGGCGTCCCCGTTTTAATATTTCCAAACTGACCCTATAAAATAGAATCAAAATGGCGATATTCAAAATGCCAGTTCTCTGCTATCATACGAGTGAGCTCAAATAATACCATGAAACGAGGCTTTTTCCATGAACACCCGGCTCACACGCCGCATCTGCATCAGTGCGCTGATGGCGGCGCTCATCTACGTTTTCACCGCATTCCTGCACGTCCCGAGCTACACGGGCTACACCCACATCGGCGACGGCTTTCTGTATCTGGCGGCAAGCCTGCTGCCTGCGCCCTATGCCATGGCGGCGGGTGCGATCGGCGCAGGACTTTCTGACATCCTGTCCGGCTACACGCTCTGGTTTCCCGGCACTGCCGTCATCAAGGCGCTGACGGCGCTGTGCTTCACGTCCAAAAACGAAAAGCTCGTCTGCAAGCGCAACCTGCTGGGGCTGCTGCCCGCGCTCGTTCTGTGCGCCGGCGGATACTACCTTTATAACGCGCTCGTTATCTCGCGCAATTTTGCCGCGCCGCTGGCGGAGATCCCCGGCAACCTCGTGCAGTGGGCGCTGAGCAGCGTAGTATACGTCCTGCTGGGTCATGTGCTGGACCGTGCGGGGCTGAAAAAACGACTGGGGGAGCTTTGAAATGAAGGATATGACCATCACCTACCCGGTGCGAAACGGCGTGTATGTGAACATGACCAACCGCTGTCCGTGCGCGTGCACCTTCTGCCTGCGCTCGCACGCGCCGGGCGTCTACGGCTCTGATCCGCTGTGGCTCGAGCACGAGCCGACGGTGGAGGAGGTCGAACAGTCGCTGGCGGCGTGGGATCTTTCCAAAAAGGAAGAGGTCGTGTTCTGCGGCTACGGCGAGCCGACCGAGCGCCTGCCGGAGCTGCTGGAGGTTGCCGCGTGGCTCAAGATGAAGAGCAGCATCCCCATCCGCATCAACACGAACGGTCTTGCGGACCTCATCTGGGGCGAGCCGACCGCGCCGTGGCTGGCGGGCAAGATCGACTGCGTGTCCGTGAGCCTGAACGCAACGAACGCCGAAGAGTATGAAAAGGTCTGCCGCCCAAAATTCGGCATCGGGTCGTATGACGCGATGTTAAAGTTCACGAAGGAATGCACGCAGTACGTCCCGCACGTTGTGATGACCGTGGTCGATCAGGTCACAACGCCCGAAGAGCAGGAAAAGGCGCGCGAGATCTGCCGCGCCGTCGGCGCGACCCTCCGCATCCGCCCCTACGAAAGCTGAGAGGTATCAGGAATCCCCGCCGCGACTTCAACTTCAGATGCGGCGGGGATTTTTTATTTCTTACCGGGTTTCACGCATTCATCCGCCGCCAGCGGCGCGGTGATCGCGCCATGCTCGCGCTCAAAGCTCTGGATATTCTGCCGAATGAGCACCAACACATGGCTGTTGACGCTCCGCCCCTCATAATCGGCAACATACGCCAGCTTTTTCAGCATTTCTTCCTCCATGCGAATGGATACGCTCTTCACAGACATGGCACTCACTCCAAATAGATATATTTCGTATTTATTTTATGGAGTTTTTGTGGTTTTCTGTTCTAAATAGATATATAGTATATCTATAATATGAACGGAGGACTATCATGGAGGAGAGGGCGTGTTTTGTAAACCATCCACGGCGTGTATCTGATCTGCGCCAACCGCACCTGCCGGAGGCGGAACAGGTATACTCAATCGTGCGGACCGTCACGCTGCGACCGATCGATTATGAGAATTTTTCCGAAGACCTGCTCGCTGACCGGGCATTTTTAACGCCGCTCGCTCAGCATGGCAAGGTCCGGCAGTGCATTTTTGTGACAATGCGCGGTGCATCCGACGGCATTCTGGTCGTGCCGACCAGCAACGAACACGTCCGCTGCGCAGCATATGTCGCGCTCTCGCACTTTTGACAGCAATATAAAAGGGAGGGGTGATTCCCTCCCTTTGCGTGCGCTTTATTCATCATCCTCAAAGGCGTAGTCGTTCAGCTCCGGGAAGTCCAGAAATTCCGCCAGCGTCATGCCGAATGCCAGCGCGATGCGGCGGCGCGTCGCCACGCGGGGATTTTTCGTCAGACCGCGCACGATGTTGTCCAGCGTAGACTGCTTCACGCCGCTGATGCCCGCCAGCCGGTTGATGCTGACCCCGTGCGCGCGGCAAAGGCTGCGGATACGCTGCACATAAAGCTGCGAGTATTCCACGCGCCCCACCTCCTGATGAGCTACCCGTTTATGGGTTGATGCTATCATAGCAGACAGTACGGCAGGAATTACCCAAATATGGGTTGACAGGTGCGTTTATTTTCAATAAAATAGAATTACCCGTTTTCGGGTTTTGTGTTAGCAAGGACAGACATGGCGAATTATCAGAAAATGTACGCGATTTTGTGCGGCGCGGTCGATGACGTGATCGAACCGCTGGAAAGAATCCCGTTGGCACATAACGCTGTTCAAACGCTGCGGCAGGCATTGCTGGAGGCGGAGGACGTGTACATCAGTCAGCCGGACGCTGTGCAGTCGGTTTTCCCGGAATCGGATGGGCAGAGATAGCGCCTTACGGCAAAACTTACCGTCTTTTGGGCGGCAGCGATTTGCTGAAGTTCAAATGGCTTCCCCTGCGGGGAAGCTGGCTGCGGAGCGTAGCGGAGCAGACTGATGAGGGTCGGGGAGCAGTTGCGATTACAAGAAACTGCAAAGCTATCTGCCAGTGCTCCCCAGCCCTCATCCGTCTCGCTGCGCGAGCCACCTTCCCCGAGGGGAAGGCATGGGTGCGCGCCATGCTGGCGGGTTTGCAGAAGTTTCTTGGCTCTCCCTTTGGGAGAGCTGTCAGCGAAGCTGACTGAGAGGGTCTGCGTGGTCGTTACTGACCCTCCCCGTCCTTCGCTGTGCTCGGACACCTCCCCCAAAGGGGGAGGCAAGGGTGCAACGCAAACGCGGCGGGTTAGCAGAAGGCTTCCCTTGGTGGCCAAGGGAAGCTGTCGCCGGAGGCGACTGAAGGGATCAGAACGTTGCAGATTTGCAGAGCGTCACCCTGTGGCGCAGCAGAACGTGCGCCTTCTCATCCCTTGCGTCACGGCTTCGCCGTGCCACCTCCCCTTGGTCACCAAGGGGAGGCTTGGGTGCGCTGCAAACGCACTACATACAACTCTTCTCCTCATCCGTCTCGCTGCGCGAGCCACCTTCCCCACATGGGGAAGGCTTTAGTTTGCCCCTTTGCCTGGCTCAAAAAATTACCGCCCGCGCCAGGCGCGGGCGGTTTCCTTATTGAAACAAAATACTCAGCGCAATAAAGACCTGCGCCATGTAGTACAGGACGTGGAGGACGGCGTTGCGGTAGGGGTGATCCTCTTTGCCGAACGAGAGGGCGACGAGCATATTATCGCTCAGCGAGAAGCACAGTCCGCCGAGGAAAAACAGGAACAGCGCCCGGTCGGAGGTCTGGAACGCGCCGCACAGCGCGCAGGCTGCCATGAACAGCACCTCGCCGATGTACACCACGCCAAACGGCGTGATGCGCCCCGCGCGCACCTGATTGGCGCGCGAGTAAAACGCTGCCGCGCCCAGCGCGATGAGCGTGATGGGGATGGCGAGCGTCCACGACGCCGGGCTGCGCTCCAAGATCGCCAGAATATAAAAGACGTGCCCGGTGAAAAATGCCGCCGTACCCGCCAGAAAAAACGCCGTGCGGGTTTTCTGCCACAAAAAGCGCAGCGCCAGCAGCGCATCGCCCAGCAGCCCGAACAGCAGCCCCAGCTGCACAAAGTCAGCAAACGGCGTGCCGCCGCGCAGGCGCGTGCAGTGCATTCCCAGCAGCACAAAGCAGCACGAGGCAAGCGTTTTGAGTAGCACGCTCATACCGCTGCGCCGCCGGTAGGACTGCATGATGAAGAGCGTCTCCAGCACCGTTCCGGCAGCAACGAGCAAAATAGGGATCATTGGCACGACCTCCTGAGTTCGGATGGGTCTATGATACCATCCGCAGACAGTCGTGTCAACGAAAAGCGCGGACGCCGCAGCGTCCGCGTATGCAGGCAAGATTCAGCGTTCAGACCCCAAAAAGAAGATCGCCAGCGTGCCCGGACCGGAGTGCGAACCGATGACAGGACCGACGTAGTTGATCAGGATGTCCTTGACGCCCAGGCGCGTGCGCATCAGCTCGGCGGCGTATTCCGCGTCCGCCTGGCAGTCGCCGTGGCTGATGAAAACGGTCTGCGACGCGATGTCGATGCCGGTCTTTTCCATGCGGTCAACAAGCGCGGAGATGGACGCCTTGCGCCCGCGCGCCTTGCTGACGTTGATGAGGTGACCGTCGTTATCGACGTGCATGACGGGCTTGATCTGAAGCGCCGTGCCCAGCAGCGCCGTCGCCGCCGAGACGCGCCCGCCGCGCTTGAGGAACATCAGATCCTCCACCGTGAACCAGTGGCACAGGTGCAGCTTGTTGTCCTCCAGATACTGCGCGACCTCTTCGATGCTCGCGCCCGCGTTTTTCTTCTGCACGGCGTGATGCACCAGCAGACCCTGACCGAGCGAGGCGCAGAGGCTGTCCACGGTGAGGATGGTGCGCTTGGGGTATTTTTCGCGCAGCTCCGCCGCCGCGATGCAGGCGGACTGATACGTTGTGCTCAGACCCGAGGAAAAGCCGATGTACAGAATGTCAACGCCCGCCTGCAAGGTCGGCTCCATCTCCGTGCGGAACTCCTCCGGGTTCACGGCGCTGGTGGACGCGGGCGTACCCGCGCGCAGGGCGGCGTAAAAATCGGAGAAGGCGATCTCGCGCCCGTCCAGCTCGTTGCGGTAGCTTTTGCCGTTCATCTGAACGGTGAGGGGGACAACGTGAAGCTCATATGCGTCCGCGCGCTCCTGCGGCAGGTCGCAGGAAGAATCGGTAAAGATCTGATAGGTCTGACTCATGGGGCTCGTCCTTTCTGAATGTAAACTTTGGGGTATTATAGTGGTATCATTTTAACAGCCGCGCCTGCAAAATTCCAGCGCGGCGCGAAAAAAGCGGTTCTACGATTTCTGCGTGCATTCTACTCCCAGTAGAATGACGGCATTTTATCGGTATTTTCAGAAAATTCTGAATTTTTCAAAAGAAATTTGCATCGCGGCGCGTACTGTGGTATGATAGGCTCACCAGTACGAAAGCAGGAATGACTATGCCCCAGGAAGAAAAAACGACCCGCAGCCGCCATCCCGTCAGCACGGCGCTGCTGCTGCTTCTCATCGCCGCCGCCATGGCGGGCGTGGTGTTTTTGGTGGTACGGATGATGCACTACAGCACCGGCACGACCATCCAGCCGTCCGCGCAGGAGGAAGCTGTAACACAGCCCGCGCCCGCGCAGGAAGCGCCGGAAGCGCCCGCCGGGGACGCGCAGCCGTCGGAAGAAACGCCGGTCGAAGAACCGCCGACGGATGAACCATCCGCCGAAGAACCATCCGATGAGCCGCAGCCGGCGGAGTCCGGCGAAAAAACCTACGCCTACGCCGTCGAGACAGACGAAACGCGCACGCTCGATCTGGAGGTGTACAGTTCCGGGGCGATCCTCATCGACGTGGAAACGAACACCGTCATCTGTGAAAAAGACCCCGACGCCAAAATCTACCCGGCGTCGATGACGAAAATTCTCACGGCGCTCGTCGCATGCGAGCAAATTGACGATCTGGACGACACGTTCCGCATGACGCAGGCGATCATTGACCCGATCTACCTCGCGGACCTGACGATGGCGGGCTTTGTGGACGGCGAGGATGTGCCGCTGCGCGAGCTGATCTACGGCGCGATCCTGCCCTCCGGCGCGGAGGCGACCGAGGCGCTGGCGATCTACATCGCCGGGTCAGAGGAAGCCTTTGCCGAGCTCATGAACGAAAAGGCGCAGGAGCTGGGGCTGACCACGGCGCATTTTGTGGATGCGAGCGGACTGCACAACGAGGATCACTACTGCACCATCCGCGATATGGCGGTCATTTTGCAGGCGGCGCTTGACAATGACCTCTGCCGCGAGGTGCTCTCCACCGCGCGCTACACCACGCCCCCGACGAACAAGCACCCCGACGGCGTGGAGATGTACAACAAATTCCTCGTCCGTGCGGAGGGGCAGGAGCTGAACGGCGCGCAGATCATCGCCGCCAAAACGGGCTACACCGCGCAGGCAGGCAACTGCTGCGCCAGCTACGGCGTCAGCCCCAAGGGCCGCAAATGCATCTGCGTCACCGCCAACGCCTGGACGAGCTGGTATACGGTTTACGACCACGTCGCGCTGTACAGTCAGTACGCAGACTAGGTGTTTCAAAAATAGTAAAAGCTCCGTTGTTTTTGCCGAAGGGCATTCTGTAAACGATAGCGCCTACTGCGCGGGAGGGGTAGAATCCCTCCCCTACGCAAGTCTGGTAGTGCATATAAACATTTGCCCGCTGCGCATTTGCGCAGCGGGCATTGTTTTTATAGTGTTGGCACGCGAAGGTCTTTTGTCCATTTGACCTGCGAGCCGGTTTGGTTTGCCTCAAAGCCCTGTTCCGTGAAAAAGTGCTCGGCGGGGTGGGCGGCGGCGAGGGTGACGTTCGCTGCCAGCACGCCGCGATCGCGGAGGGCGCTGATCGCCTGCCCGAGCAGCTGCGGACCGAGGGCGACGCCGCGGTGTCCTTCCTCCAGCTCCAGCGTCAGAAGCTCGCCCGTCGCCAAATCGACCGCCACGCGTCCAACGGCGCGGTCGCGCAGGATCGCGTCCC
Source organism: uncultured Bacillota bacterium (assembly GCA_937890735.1). Classification (GTDB taxonomy): domain Bacteria; phylum Bacillota; class Clostridia; order Oscillospirales; family Oscillospiraceae; genus CAG-170. The sequence goes on along the minus strand of CALACZ010000163.1, from coordinate 2,705 downwards.
AGCAGCCGGGGGAAATTTCGGTATAGCGCAGGTTAAAATCCCGGCTGTCGCCGCCGCGCCGCCACCACTTCTGCCGCGCGAACGTCGAAAGCGCCTCCGGGACGTGCGAGGCGTCGTTGAGATACACGATCCGCCAGCCGCCGTTTTCGTATTCCAGCAGCGACACGGCGGTGTTGTCGCAATACGGCGTGGGTGCGCCGCCGGTGAGGACGCGCAGCGCCCGCCCCTGCACGCACGCGTGCGAAAAGACCGCCGCCGTGCCGCCTGCGTTTTCGCGCGCGATGTCGTCCAGCGCCCGCAGAAAGCGCGCCGTCATGGGCGCGTAGCGCTCCGCGCCGTGGACGTGCCAATGCACGGGGTCTTTGGAAAACGCGGCGAGATTTTCCGCATCATATTCCTCCAGCCAGCCGAACGGCACATCCTCCCACACGCCTGCCGCCACCTCGCGCAGCCGCGCGTCCGGGCGCAGCGGCAGATTTTTCGCCAGCCACACCGCCTCGGCGGTCCTGCGCGTGCGGAACAGGTCGCTTGCGTAGCACGCGTTTATCTCTTCGCGCTCAAAGCGCCGCCGCAGGCACTCGATCTGCCGTTTGCCGTTTTCCGTTACCAGAGAATCATACTGCCCGTGGAAGCGGCGGTAGTAATTGCCCTCCGCCTCCGCGTGGCGCACCAAGAAAATTCGTGTTTTCATGCTCACAGCACCGTCACATAGCCCAAAATCTGCGTCCGCATTTTTTCCGCCGCCAGCCGCGCCTGCTCGGCAAAATCCGTGCCGTCGCTGCCTTGCTTCTGGTAGGCATAGAGGATGCTCCTGCCCGCCATGATCGCCGCGCCGTGCCCCAGCCGGTCAAAGGCGTACTGCGTGTCGCGGATCGCGCCGCCCTGCGCGCCAAAGCCCGGCACAAGCAAAAACAGCCGGTCATATTTCTGCCGCAGCGAGCGCAGCACCGGCGCGTTCGTCAGCCCCGCAACAATGCCGATCTGCGAATAGTCGTTGCGCCCGAACAGATCGCCGCTCCAGCGCATGGCGAGGTCCGCCATCACCTGATACACCACCCGGTCGCCGGACAGCAGGTCCTGCACCTCGCGCGCGGATTTATTGGAGCTGCGCGCGATGAGGAACACCGTTTTGCCCGACGCGCAGAATTTCGTGAACGGCTTCGCGCCGTCGCTGCCGAGATAGGCGCTCAGGATCACGCCGTCGCAGGGATAGGGCGTGAAGGCGCTGTCGCCAATTTTCAGTTCTCCAAAGCAGCTCTCCGCCAGCGCGTCCACCGCGGGCGGCAGGTCGCAGCGCATGAGGTCCAGCAGGACATAATACCCCTTGTCGCGCGCGTAGCGCAGCACGTCCTGCATCGCGGCGGTGCCCGCCGCGCCGAGCGCGAAAAAGCAGCCCGATTCCACGCTCACCGCCGGGACACTCTCGGTCAGCGCATCCAAAATCTCAAAGCAGAACCGGCGATAGCTCTCCGCCGCCGCCACAAGGGTATCGCCCTTTTCCGCGCGCGCCTGCGCCAGCAGATGCGGCGGCAGCAGCGACAGCTCCGGGCACAGCGCCACGACGCTGGGGTTTTTCAGCTTGCGGATCTTCGCCTGTAATTCGTCGATGCCCATAACATTCACGCTCCTTTTTGGATATTTTATCACAAAATTCGAGCGCGCGCAACGTGCCGCGCGCAGACAGAATTTACTGCGAATTTTAGCCGCGCTGCGCCGCATACTAACTGCGGAGGCGATGAACATGCAGGTCAAATCGTTTGTGCTCACGATGGGCGCGGGCGTTGCCATCGGCGCGCTGGGCGCGATGATGCTGCCGAAGAGCAGCCCGGTCTACCACGCGGCGAAGGACGCGGCGAACACCATCAAATCCGAGGCGGAAAAAGCCATGCAGTCCATGACGAACTGAGGCGGGCGGAGCGGTCACAAAAACTGTGACCGCTCCGTTTGCATTTTAGGGGGCGATATGATAAGATGAGAAAAAAAACGAAAAGGAGACCGCGCCATGGACTACAAAGAGCTGCTGGAGCAGAGCATCCGCGAAGAGGAGACCTACGTTTTTTCCGATTTTTCCCGCAAGGACGTCTGGGAGCTTGGCTGCGCGCTGGTGCAGTCCGCATCACAGATGGAAGGACCGATCGCCGTGGAAATTGAGCTCAACGGCACGCTCGTGTTCCGCTATTACCCCGAGGGGACGGGAAAATTCCATGAGCAGTGGCTCGCGCGCAAGCGCAACACCGTCCGCGTGACGGAGCACAGCACGATGCGCATTGCTGCCGACCTCAAATCCCGCGGCGTGACGATGCTGGAGGATATGCGCCTTGACCCGATGGATTATGCCGACTGCGGCGGCGGCTTCCCGCTGCGCCTGCGCGGCGGCTGCGTGATCGGCAGCATCGCAACGTCGGGGCTTCCCGATGTGCGCGACAACGCCGCCCTCATCGGCGGGCTGAAGATTTTCTTCGAAAAGCACCCGCAGAAATAAAAAACGAACTCGGGAGGAACGGTTGTTCCTTCCGGGTTTTTGCGTCTTCTCGTATTTCGTCGTAACGTAGGGGAGGGGCTTGCCCCTCCCGTCTGCTGTGAGTTTCGATTGCATTTCTAATCGAGCCGTAGGTGCGGGGTTCTACCCCGCCCGCGCGGTACAACATCACAAAATTAAATGCACCAATGCGCACACGTACGCACCCGTAGGGGCGGATGACCCT
>CALACZ010000162.1 GCA_937890735.1 uncultured Bacillota bacterium | reverse complement strand
AAAACAAGAATCATTCCTATTTTATTTTCAGGAGGAATCATATGCACTGCGTCAAAAAAATTCAGGACGATCTGTATTGGGTCGGCGCCAGCGACCGGCGGCTGGCGCTGTTTGAAAACGTCTATCCCATTCCCGAGGGCGTAAGCTACAACGCCTATGTGCTGCTGGACGAAAAAACTGTCCTGCTCGACACGGTCGATCAGTCTGTCAGCCGCCAGTTTTTTGAGAATCTGGAATTTGTGCTGAACGGCCGCCCGCTCGACTATATCATCGTCGATCATATGGAGCCCGACCACGCCGCGACCCTGCAGGAGACCGTGCGCCGTCACCCGGAGGCATGGGTCGTCTGCAACATCAAAACAGTCACGATGATCCACAACTTTTTTACCTTCGACGTGGACGCGCGCGCCGTTGTGGTCAAGGATCTGGACACGCTGTGCACCGGCAGGCACACCTTTACGTTCCTGATGGCGCCGATGGTGCACTGGCCGGAGGTCATGGTCAGCTATGACGCTGCGACCAAAACGCTCTTCTCCGCCGACGCGTTCGGCACGTTCGGGGCGCTGGGCGGCAATCTGTTTGCCGACGAGGTCGATTTCTTCACCGAAAAGCTCGCCGAGGCGCGGCGGTATTACACGAACATCGTCGGCAAATACGGCACGCAGGTGCAGGCGCTGCTGAAAAAGGCGGCAGGCGTCGAGATCGAGACCATCTGCCCGCTGCACGGTCCTGTCTGGCGGCGCGATATTGCGTGGTTCGTGGACAAATACGTCCGCTGGGCGACGTATCAGCCGGAAGAGCAGGCGGTCGTGATCGCCTACGCCTCGGTATACGGCGGAACGGAAAACGCGGCGAACATCCTCGCTTCGCTGCTTGCTGACCGCGGCGCGCACAATGTCAAGCTCTACGACGTGTCCGTCACGCACCCGAGCTATATCGTCTCCGAGTGCTTCCGCGCGAGCCATCTGGTGTTCCTCTCCACAACGTACAACGCCGGGATATTTGTGAACATGGAAACGCTCGTGCACGACATCGTGGCGCACAATCTGCAAAACCGTACCATCGCGCTGGTGGAGAACGGCTCATGGGCGCCCACGGCGGCAGGGCTCATGCGCGCGGAGTTCCAGAAGCTCAAAAACTGCACCATTCTGGACGAAGGCTGCACCATCCGCTCCAGCGTAAAGTCCGAGCAGGTCGAGCAGCTCGCCGCCATCGCGGACGCGCTGTGTGCTACGCTCATCCCCGCGCACGCATCGGTCGAAGAGCCCGCGCCGAGCGCGCCGGGCATTGTTGAGAAGGGCGCGATGTTCAAGCTCTCCTACGGTCTGTTCGTACTCACTGCGCGGGAGGCAAACCACGATAACGGCTGCATCATCAACACCGTCACGCAGCTCACCGACTCCCCCAAGCGCATCTCCATCGCCGTGAACAAGCAGAATCTGACGCACGACATGGTGCTGAAAACCGGCGTATTCAATGTATCCATCCTCTCGGAGGACGCGCCGTTTGCCATCTTCAAGCACTACGGCTTCCAGTCCGGGCGCGAGACCGACAAGTTCGCGGGCGTTCCGGCGCTGGCGCGGGCGCAGAACGGCATCTACTACCTGCCCGATTCCACCAACGCCTTCCTCAGCGGCAAGGTCACGCAGGCGATCGACCTCGGCACGCACACGCTGTTCATCGCCGACGTCACCGAGGCGCGCGTGCTGTCAGACGCACCGTCCATGACGTACGCATACTATTTTGAAAACGTCAAGCCCAAGCCCGTTGCGCTCAAAAAGCAGACCGGCTGGGTGTGCAGGATCTGCGGCTACGTCTATGAGGGTGAGGTGCTGCCGCCGGACTTCATCTGCCCGCTGTGCAAGCACGGCGCAGAGGATTTTGAAAAAATACAGTAACGAGGAGGAACGCACGATGTCTGTTTTGGGTCATTTGCAGCCCGCGTCGGTCTTTTCGTGGTTTGAGACGCTGTGCAATATCCCGCACGGCTCGGGCAACACCGCCGCCATCAGCGATTTCTGCGTCCGCTTTGCAAAAGAGCGCGGACTGCGCGTCCATCAGGATGAGGTCGGCAACGTCATTATCTATAAGCCCGCCACGCCCGGCCATGAAGCCGCGCCCACGGTCATTCTTCAGGGGCATCTGGACATGGTCGCCGAAAAAGAGCCCGGCTGCACGCTGGACATGGAAAAAGAGCCCTTAAAGCTCCGCGTGGACGGTGACTGGGTATCCGCCGAGGGCACGACGCTCGGCGGTGACGACGGCATCGCCGTTGCCATGGCGCTGGCAGTGCTGGACAGCTCCGATCTGGAGCACCCGGCGCTCGAAGCCGTGTTCACCATCGACGAGGAGACCGGCATGGAGGGCGCGATCGCGCTGGACGGCAGTTTGCTTGCGGGCAGGCGGCTGCTCAACATCGACTCCGAGGAGGAGGGCGTCCTCACCGTGAGCTGCGCGGGCGGCGCGGACTCGCTGGTGGACATTGAGCTGGACGTCGAGCCGTGCGAGTGGAATGCGTACCGCCTCGTGATCTCCGATCTCGTCGGCGGGCACTCCGGCGCGGAGATCAACAAGGGGCGCGCCAGCGCCGTCGTGCTGCTGGGGCGCGTTTTGCAGGCGCTGTTTGAGCGCCTCCCGATGCGCATCGTGTCCGCGGTGAGCGGCATGAAGGCGAACGCCATCCCCTCGCACGCCGAGGCGGTGCTCGCGCTGGCGGAAGCCGATTTTGAAAAGGCGCAGGCGGTGCTCTTTGAAATGCAGCGCATCCTGCGCGCGGAATATGCCGTTGCCGACCCCAACATCACCCTCACGCTCACGCCGGAGGGCAAAGCCGGTCAGGCGCTCACCGAGCACTCCACGCGCCGCGTGTGCGCGTTCCTCTGCCTTGCGCCGAACGGCGTGGCGGCAATGAGCATGGACATTCCGGGGCTGGTGCAGACGTCGGACAATCTCGGCATTTTCCGCGTGGAAAACGGCAGGCTCACCGGCACGTTCAGTGTGCGCAGCTCCGTTGCCTCGCAGAAGCAGATGCTGCTCACACGCATCCGCCTGCTGTGCGAGGGGCTGGACGGCACGGCGACGGTCACCGGCAGCTACCCGGCGTGGGAGTATCGCCGCGAGTCGCCGCTGCGCGACGTGATGGTGCGCGTGTTTGCCGCGCAGTACGGGCATGAGCCGAAGGTGGAAGCCATCCACGCGGGGCTCGAGTGCGGGCTGCTGTCCGGGAAGCTCCCGGGGCTGGACGCGGTGTCGTTCGGTCCTGACCTCAAGGACATCCACACCCCGCGCGAGCGCATGAGCATTTCGTCCGTCGCCCGGACGTGGCAGTACCTCACCGGCGTTTTGAAGGAACTCAAAGCATAAAACGCAGTCCAAACCGCAGAAAAAACGCGTGGAAGAGCTTCTTCCGCGCGTTTTTTATCGGTTTGTTATCGTATTGTTTTTATTTGATTCACAATTTCTTCCGAAAACTTTGTATAATAAGCACTGAAATTACGAAAAGGGGTGACAGGCATGAGCGGCGATCCGTATCAGATCCTCGGTGTTTCGCACAACGCGGACGCAGAGCAGATCAAGCAGGCATACCGCCGTCTTGCCAAGCAGTACCACCCCGACCTGCACCCCGGCGACGCCGAGGCAGCGCGCCGCATGAACGAGATCAACGAGGCATATGACCTCATCAAGAATCCCGACGCCTACCGCCGCCAGCAGGCACAGCAGGCGCAGCAGCAGACGTGGCAGACGTATCAGACGACCTATCAGCAGCGCCCCGACCAGCAGTCCTATGACCCGTTCAGCTTCTTCCGCGACGCGGACGGCACGCAGTACTGGGTGCATTTCGGCGGCTTTGGGGACGGCGCGGAGGAGCAGCGCCAGAACAGGCAAAATCCCAATGGGCAGAACCCCTATCAGTGGACGTACCACCGCACGCGCCGCCGCGGCGGGCTTTTGTGGCGGATCTTGACGATCTACCTCGTCATACAGCTCATCCTGACGCTTTTCGGCGGCTGCGGCTACCGCCTCACGTCGGGCTACGATTACGGCGGTGACGTCTACGATCCCTACAGCAATTATTACAGCGACTATTACGACAGCTCGTCCGAACAGCCGTCCGGCACGACCGCGCCGCAGCAGAATACGCGCGGCTTCGGCAGCACCAACAGTTAGTTTTTCAGAAAGGAGGGACGGATATGTCCAGGATCATCGGCATCGACCTCGGCACGACGAACTCGTGCGTGGCAGTGATGGAGGGCGGCGAGCCGGTCATCATCCCCAACGCCGAGGGCGGGCGCACCACGCCGTCGGTCGTGGCGTTCTCCAAAACGGGCGAGCGCATGGTCGGCAGCCTCGCCAAGCGCCAGGCAGTCACAAATCACGACCGCACCATCACCTCTATCAAGCGTCAGATGGGAACATCCTACCGCGTGAACATTGACGGGCACAAATATGCCCCGCAGGAAATCTCGGCAATGATCCTGCAAAAGCTCAAAAAGGACGCCGAGAGCTATCTCGGCGAGCCGGTCACGGAGGCAGTCATCACCGTCCCCGCCTATTTTACCGACGCGCAGCGGCAGGCGACGAAAGACGCCGGCAAGATCGCGGGCCTGAACGTCCAGCGCATCATCAACGAGCCGACCGCCGCCGCCCTCGCCTACGGCGTAGATAAGGAAGCCGAGCAGAAGATCATGGTCTATGACCTCGGCGGCGGCACGTTCGACGTGTCCATTCTGGATATTTCGTCGGGCGTCATTGAAGTGCTGGCGACGGCGGGCAACAACCACCTCGGCGGCGACGATTTTGACGAGTGCATCATGCAGTACCTGCTCGCGGAGTTCAAAAAGCAGCACCACATCGACCTCTCGCGCGACCCCGCGGCGCTTCAGCGCATCCGCGAGGCGGCGGAGAAGGCGAAGATCGAGCTGTCGTCCGTGACCGCCACCACCGTGGAGCTGCCGTATATCACCGTCGGACGCGACGGCCCGCTGCACATGGACATCCCGCTCACGCGGGCAAAATTCAACGACCTCACCTATCACCTCGTGCAGGCGACGCGCGAGCCGGTCAATCAGGCGATCAACGACTCCGGCGTGAGCGTGTCACAGATCCGCAAGGTGCTGATGGTGGGCGGCTCCAGCCGCATCCCGGCGGTGCAGGATCTGGTCCAGACCATCACCGGCTCGCTGCCCTTTAAGGGCATCAACCCCGACGAATGCGTCGCCATGGGCGCGTGCCTGCAGGGCGGCGTGCTGTCGGGAAGCGTGAAGGGCTTACTGCTGCTGGACGTGACGCCGCTGTCGCTCGGCATCGAGACGCTCGGCGGCGTGTGCACGCGCATCATCGAGCGCAATACCACGCTGCCCATCCGCAAGAGCCAAATTTTTACCACCGCGTCCAACTTCCAGAGCTCCGTGGACGTGCACGTTTTGCAGGGCGAGCGCCCTATGGCGCACCAGAACAAGGAGCTCGGGCGCTTCCAGCTCACGGGCATCCGCCGCGCCATGCGGGGCGTGCCGCAGATCGAGGTCACGTTCTCCATCGACGCAAACGGCATCGTGAACGTCTCGGCAAAGGATCTTGCCACGGGCAAAGCGCAGGAGATCACCATCACAGCGACGTCCAATATGTCGCAGGCGGAGATCGACCGCGCCGTGCGCGACGCGCAGCAGTACGCCGCCGAGGACGCAAAGCTCCGCGAGGAAGCCACCGTGCGCGACCGCTGCGAGCAGCTGCTCTACCGCGCGGGCGGGCTGGACCGCAGCGCCTCGCGCGAGGAAAAGGCGCGCGTTGCCGAAGCTGTCAAAGCCGTGCGCCGCGCCGTCAAATCGCGCGACCCAGCCGCCATGACGCAAAGCGCCGACGCGCTGGAAGCCCTCCTCACCGACCTCCACGTCGCCGACGCCCCCTACCGCGCCGCCGACACCGCGCAGCAAAATCCCGAGGCAAGCGATGACGACGCGATGGACGCGGAATTTGAATCCGTAGACGACTGATAACAATAGAAAAGCGCTCCGCTAAAGCGGAGCGCTTTTTCGTTTATCAAATCGGTCAGGCGTACTGCAAGCGCCCCTTCGGGATGGGGATGTCGCGCCCGAGCGCACGCGCGGTGTCGATCCACTCCTGCGCCACGATCTGGACGTTGTGCAGAGCCTCCGGCATCGACGCGCCGTCCGCCATGCACCCGGCAAGCTCCGGGACTTCGGCGATATAGGCGTTATCCGCCTCGCTCCAATACAGGATGGTCTCATATTTCATTCAAAGCACCCCCTAAATCGTACTTCAGGACCAGTTGACGAACTTGTTTGCACTGATAAGGCTTCGCTTTACTCCCGTTCGGCTGAACGTTGATGATCTCATCCACGCCGTCGCGCGTGTAGATGAAATGGTCGCCCCGCACGCGGCAGTCAAAGCCCAGACGGTCGAGAATCAACCGAAGGTCGGAAAACCGAACGTCCCTGTCCTTCGTGCCGCTCATCAGCGCGAGGAGCAGTTTTTCGTATTGACCCATGCCATCGCCCCCTCATCGTGACTATTATACCAGATTTTCTGGGGAAATACCATACATTTTTAGTCTGCCATGATGTCGATCCACTTGACCGTATTGTCCGCGCGGGCGAAGGCGATGGAGACTGTTTGCCCGCCGGAGGTCGTCAGATTGAGGCTGTAGAAGCTGCCTGCCACAAATTGCAGATTCGCGGCGCTGCCGTCGTCGTTCGGACCGTACACGTCCTGAAACTCCCACTGCCGCAGCTCGGTATCGCCGGGAATTTTGTCGAACACGCTCTGCATCGTATCGCCGAGGCGGATCTCGCGCGGCGCGGCGAGCTGCGCCGTTTTGCCGAGCCAGGTATCCTCCGCCAGCCGGTAGCTGATGCTGTACAGCCGACGCACGAGCCCGTCGCCCTGATAAAAGCCGTACTCCACGCCGTCAGCTTCCAGCCCGCCGCTGGAGAGCACCTGCGCGCCGTCTCCGAGCACCGCCAGCACCGTTTCATAGTCCATGCCGAGCTGCACGCCGTTTGAAAGCGTCACCTCGCCGTCGCGCAGCGGCTGTGAATAATCCGTCAGATCAGCCGCTTCCGCGCCGTAGCCGACCGCCTGCATCCGCTGCGTATCACCGTCCTGCGGCACATATTCCACCATGCCGTACCCGGCAAAGCGCGACTGCTGTTCCGCCGCGCCGGGCGTATAGCGCAGCGCGCCGGACGCCAATTGCAGCGTCACCACGCCGCTGTCATCCTGCGAAAGCGTCCACTCGCCGCTCGTGTCAAGCTGCCACGCGGGCAGCAGCCCCAGATAGCCATACTCCGTCAGCGCCTTTGTGTCGTGCCGCAGCGCGGCGGCAAAGACGCGCTTGGCATTTTCCAGCACGCCGCCGTTCGTGATGGAACTGCACGGCGTCATCGCCAGCCGCAGCGAATAGTCGGCGTCCCACGCGGCGCGCAGCGCGCTCGCGGAGACGGGCATATTTTCATCCAGCCACGCCATGCCGTCCTCGCGGTAATGTGCCGCCACAAAGAAGAAATAGCTCGTCAGCAGATCGGTCACGCTGCTGGTGCTTTCACTCAGATTGCCGTTTAAGTATTCGCTCTCGTCCGCGTTCCAGCGGATCGTGTCGCCCGCGAGCGCGCGGGTGAAGAGCCGATAGAGCTTGCCCGTTTCGGTTTCCCCGTCCGCCGCGTCATATAAAGACCCCTCCGGCAGCGCGAGCAGCTCCCGGATCGCCAGCGCCGCCGCCTCTTCCGGCTGCTCCAGCAGCTCCTCAGCCGCCTGCGCCGGGGCGTTATCGCGCCCGAGGTACACGTCCAGAAGCTCCTGCGCCGAGCGCGTCTCTTTCGCCGGTTCGGCGGGCTCTTCGACCGCCGGCTGGACTACCTCCTCCGCCGCCGCGCGTTCCGGGTTCTGCGGCGGCTGCGCCGCGTCGTCCTCCGGCAGCTTTACGGCGCAGCCGGTCAGCAGCACGGCAAGCAGCGCCAGCGCGAGGAGCATTGCCATCATACGCTTCATTTTCTCATCCCCCGATCGTTTTTTGCCAGTATAACATAGTTTCCGCCGGGTGCGTCACTCCGGCGGGAAATTTTAGAAATCTTCAGAATTTGTGCTCCTGCCACGTCTCGCCCGTCTCGACGTCCTTCCAGAGGAACGTGCCGTCCTCCCAGATCATGTAGCTGTGCGCCGAGCCGTTTTTTGGGATGGAGACCGAGCCGGGATTCAGATACCAGAACCCGCCGCAGTCCTCGCAGGCGGGGATGTGCGTGTGCCCGTGCAGCAGAATGCCGCCCTGGATGAACGGGATGGGCTTTTCGCGGTTTATGATGTGCCCGTGCGTGAGGTAGACCGTTTTTCCGTTCAAAAACAGCACGCCGTAATCCGCCAGCACCGGGAAGCTCAGCACCATCTGATCGACCTCGCAGTCGCAGTTACCGCGCACGGCGAGAATTTTGTCCGCCAGCGGGTTGAGCTGCGCAATGACCTGCTTGGGCGCGTAGTCGCGCGGCAGATCGTTGCGCGGTCCGTGATAGAGCACGTCGCCGAGCAGGATGAGCCGTTCGGCGTTTTCCTTTTCAAATTGTTCCAGCATCCGCGTGCAGTAATATGCCGAGCCGTGGATGTCGGAGGCGATCATGAGTTTCATAGGCTTCTTCCTTATCTGATAAAATTCGTCCAGACGCGCGGCTCTTCTGCGGGCATCTCGATACCCGCCCGCTCCGCCGCCTCGCGGCAGCGCAGGAAATACGCCATATTTGCGCCCAGCACGCGCATACACGCCATGCCCTCTTCATCCTGCCGCACGTCGTCGGGCGTCGCGCCGTGGACCATATTCCAGTAGCGCGAGGAGATGATGGGCATTTCGGCAATGCCGGGGTATTTGAGCAGCTGCTCATACGCCGCCGTTGTGCCGCCGCGCCGCGCGCTCACGACCACCGCCGCGGGCTTGAGCCGGAACGTGCCCTGCGGGGCGGAGTAAAACAGCCGGTCGAGGAAGCCCTTGAGATTGCCGGATATGGCGGCATAATGCACCGGCGAGCCGAACACGAATCCGTCCGCCGTCTGCGCGCGCTGCGCGAAGTCGTTGACGCCCCCGTCAAAGGCGCACTTGCCTGTTTTGCCGCACGCGCCGCAGGCGATGCAGCCGCCCTGCGGCTTGTTGCCGATCCAGAAAATTTCCGTCTCCACGCCGCCCTTTTCCAGCGCCCCCGCCACCTCGCGCAGCGCCGTGTAGGTGCAGCCGAACTCATGCGGGCTGCCGTTGAGCAACAGTACCTTCATATAAAGACTCCTTTCTAATTTTTCTTACAAATACCACAAACCGCGCAAAAAAACAAGGGCTGCGGCGCGAATCTTTTTCGCCTGCGGCGCAGTTTGTTATTGACATTTTCCGCCCTCCGCGGTAGAATACACGCAGAATCCAAATATTCAGGAGATTTCCCGATGAAACAGTCTATTTTTGCTGCATCCTATTATTTTTACTTTACTATGAACGCATAGTAAGGGTAATTTGTGATGCACAAAAATCAGCGGTTCGTTTTTTGCGGCACAGATTACGGTCTGTGTCGTTTTTTGTATGTCAGGAGGCTTTTATCATGGTCGTCATTCTCAAACCCACCACCTCGGAAGAACGGAAAAATCAGCTCATCGACTGGTTTCGCGCGCAAAATCTCGGCGTGCATGTCTCCGTCGGCGAGTATCATACCATCCTCGGTCTGATCGGCGACACGCGCAGTCTGGACATTGACCTGGTCAGCAGTCTGGACATCGTGGAGTCGGTCAAGCGCGTGACCGATCCCTTTAAGTGCTGCAACCGCAAATTCCACCCCGACGATACCGTCATCACCGTGGGCGATGCGAAGATCGGCGGCGGCAACTTCTGCCTCATCGCAGGTCCGTGCTCGGTCGAATCCGAGGAGCAGATCGTGGCGGTGGCGACGGAGGTCAAAAAGGCGGGCGCGAAGATTTTGCGCGGCGGCGCGTTCAAACCCCGCACGTCTCCCTACGCCTTCCAGGGGCTCAAAGCCAACGGTCTGGAGCTTTTGAAGCTGGCGCGCAAAGAGACCGGGCTTCCCATCGTGACGGAGATCATGAGCGTGAGCACGCTCGACCTCTTTGAGGATGTGGACATCATCCAGGTCGGCGCGCGCAATATGCAGAATTTTGACCTGCTTCAGGAGCTGGGCAAGCTCAATAAGCCGGTCCTTCTCAAGCGCGGGCTGGCGAACACCATGACGGAGCTTCTTATGAGCGCGGAATACATCATGGCAAGCGGCAACGAGCAGGTCATTCTCTGTGAGCGCGGCATCCGCACCTACGAAACGCTCACGCGCAACACGCTGGATCTTTCCGCCGTGCCGATGCTGCATGAGCTGTCGCACCTGCCGGTCATCGTCGATCCGAGCCACGCCACGGGCATTGCCCGGCTGGTAGAACCCATGGCGCTTGCAGGCGCGGCGTGCGGCGCGGACGGCCTGATGATCGAGGTCCACAACGACCCCATCCACGCGCTGTGTGACGGCGCGCAGTCGCTCACGCCGGAGCAGTTCCTGCACCTGAGCCGGAAGGTCGCCGCGGTGCGGCAGGCGGTGCAGGCATGACGGCGGGCATCATCGGTCTGGGGCTCATCGGCGGTTCATTCGCCAAGGCGTATCACGACGCCGGATGGCGCGTACTGGCGGACGACCGCGACGCGTCCATCCTCTCCTTTGCCGAAATTTACGGCGCGGTGGACGGCAAGCTCGATGCCGAAACGGTCTCACAGTGCGACATCGTGCTCGTGTGCATCACGCCGCTGGCGGCGGTCGAGGCGGTGCGCGCGCTCGCGCCGCATATCGGCAATCACCCGCTCGTCATCGACTGCTGCGGCACAAAGCGCGTAGTCTGCGGCGCGCTCATGCCGCTGGCGGAGGAATATCACTTTACCTACATCGGCGGGCATCCCATGGCGGGCAGCCATCTGGGCGGCTTTGCAAACGCGCGCGCGAACCTCTATCACCGCGCGCCGATGGTGCTCGTGCCGCCGCGCTTTGACGACATCGCGCTTCTGGAGCGCGCCAAGGACCTGCTCGCCCCGGCGGGCTTCGGGCGTTTTTCCGTCACCACGGCGGAAAAGCACGACGAGATGATCGCCTTTACCTCGCAGCTCGCGCACGTCGTGTCGAACGCGTATGTCAAAAGCCCCACGGCGGAGACGCACAAGGGCTTTTCCGCCGGGAGCTACAAGGACTTAACGCGCGTCGCGTGGCTGAACGCGCCGATGTGGGCGGAGCTGTTTCTGGAAAACGGCGACTGCCTGATGCGGGAGCTGGACTGGCTGATCGGGCATCTGGCAGAGTACCGCGACGCGATCGCGGCGGGCGACACGGCGCGCCTGACGCAGCTTTTGGAGGACGGCAAACGCCGGAAGGAGGAGATCGACGGATGACACAGGTCGAGGTCAAAACGCGCGTACCGTATACCGTTGAGATCGGGCACGGGCTTCTTGCGTCGGCGGGCGCGCGCGTGCGCGCGGTGTGCGGCGGCGAGACGGCGGCGGTCGTCTCGGACGATACGGTCTTTTCGCTCTACGGCGCGGCGCTGTGCACGCAGCTGGAGGGCGCGGGCTACCGCGTCGTTCCCTTTGTATTTCTGCACGGCGAGGCTTCTAAAAATCTCACGACCTACGCCGAGCTTGTGAATTTTCTTGCCGAAAAGCGCCTGACGCGCACGGATGTGCTCGTGGCGCTGGGCGGCGGCGTGACGGGCGACCTCGGCGGCTTTGCGGCGGCGACGTATCTGCGCGGCATCCGCTATGTGCAGGTGCCCACGACGCTCCTCGCGGCGGTCGATTCGTCGGTCGGCGGCAAGACGGCGGTCGATCTGCCGGCGGGCAAAAATCTCGCCGGGTGCTTCCACCAGCCGTCCATCGTCCTGTGCGACTTAGATACGCTCACAACGCTCCCGGAGGAGACGTTCCGCGACGGCTGCGCCGAGGTCATCAAATACGGCATGATCGACAGCGCGGAATTTTTGCGCGAGCTTTCCGAAACGCCCGCGCGCGAGCAGCTGGAGCACGTCGTCACGACGTGCGTGCGCATGAAGCGCGACGTTGTGAGCGAGGATGAATTTGACCGCGGCAGACGGCAGCTTCTCAATTTCGGGCACACGTTCGGGCACGCAGTGGAGGCGTGCAGCCGCTTTGCGGTATCGCACGGCAGCGCCGTTGCCATCGGTATGGCGATGGCGTCGCGCGCGGCGTGCGCGCGCGGGCTCTGCGGCGCGGACGTGCCGCAGACGCTGCTGGCGCTGCTGCGGCAGTACGGTCTCCCCACCGGGACGGATTTTTCCGCCGATATGCTCTACGGCGCGCTGTGCGCCGACAAAAAGATCGAAGGCAGTTCCGTCCACCTCATCGTGCCGGATCGGCTGGGGCACTGCCGCATCGAGCCGGCTCAGCTTACTGACGTGCCCGCGTGGCTGGCGGCGGGAGGCGCGAAATGACGCGCACCGTCGCCCCGGGGGCGCTTGCCGGCAGCGTGCGTATCCCGGCGTCCAAATCGCAGGCGCACCGGCTGCTCATCTGCGCGGCGCTGGGCGCTGCGCCGGTGGCGCTGCAGCTGGACGGCTTTTCGGACGACATTCTCGCCACCGTGCACTGCCTGACGGCGCTGGGCGCGGATATTCAGAAAACGCCGGACGGGCTGCGCGTCGCGCCCATCGCGCGTGTGCCGGAGGGACTTTGCGAGCTTCCGTGCCGCGAAAGCGGCTCAACGCTGCGGTTTTTACTGCCCGTGTGCGGGCTGCTCGGCGCGAACGCCGTGTTCCTGCGCGAGGGGCGGCTGGCAGAGCGCCCGCTCGCCCCGCTGGATGCGCAGCTCACGCAGCACGGCATGACGCTGCGCGCCGAGGGCGCACGGCTCTATTGCAGCGGGCGGCTCACAGGCGGCGAGTTTGCGCTGCCCGGCAATATCTCTTCCCAATACATCACGGGTCTGCTGCTGGCGCTGCCGTTTTTGCAGGAAAGCAGCAGCTTGCGGCTGACCACGGCGCTCCAGTCGGCGGCGTATGTGCGCATGACGGAGCAGGCGCTGGAGGCGGGCGGCGGGCGGCTCACGCGCGAGGCTGACGGCTGGGACATCCCCGGCGGGCAGACGGCGCGGCTGCCGGATGTGCTCCCAGTTGAGGGCGACTGGTCCTCCGCCGCGTTTTTCCTGTGCGCGGGCGCGCTGTCCCAGCGCGGCGTGACGGTGTCGGGTCTGCGGCGCGATTCCGCGCAGCCGGACCGCGCCGTGCTGACGCTTTTACAGGAATTTGGCGCAAGCGCAGAGTGGACGGCACAGGACGCGGTGACGGTCCGCCGCCAAACGCTGCACGCCGTCACCATTGACGCCGGGCAGATCCCCGACCTTATCCCGATCTTAAGCGTCATCGCCGCCGCGGCAGACGGCGAGACGCATATCATAAACGCCGCACGGCTGCGGCTGAAGGAATCCGACCGGCTGTCCTCGGTCGCGCAGATGCTCACCGCCCTCGGCGGGCGCGTGCGCGAGCTGCCGGACGGGCTGGATATTCTCGGCGGCGCGCCGCTTTCAGGCGGCACGGCGGACGCCTGCGGCGACCACCGCATCGCCATGTCCGCCGCCATCGCGGCGGCGCTGTGTACCGCGCCGGTCACGGTGCGCGGCAGCGAAACGACCTCCAAATCCTACCCCCGCTTCTGGGACGATCTTGAAACGATGAAAGGAGCGACGCCATGAGCAGCACCTACGGACACAGCCTGCGGCTGTCGATCTTCGGGCAGTC
Organism: uncultured Bacillota bacterium; assembly: GCA_937890735.1. Taxonomy (GTDB): domain Bacteria; phylum Bacillota; class Clostridia; order Oscillospirales; family Oscillospiraceae; genus CAG-170. The sequence continues at coordinate 9,177 of CALACZ010000162.1, read as the reverse complement.
GCACGCAAACGCCATCGGCATGACGCTCGACGGGCTTCCGGCGGGGCTTGCCGTTGACGAGCAAGAGCTTGCGCGCTTTCTCGCACGGCGCGCGCCGGGGCAGAATGAATTTTCCACCACCCGCAAAGAGCCGGACGCGCCGGAATTTCTCTGCGGGCTGGTAAACGGGCGCACCTGCGGCGCGCCGCTCACCGCCGTCATCCGCAACACGAACACCCGCCCGGGCGATTACGCCGCGCTGCGCGCGCTGCCGCGCCCCGGTCACGCAGACTACACCGCCGAGGTCAAGTACCACGGCTTCCAGGACCCGACCGGCGGTGGGCATTTTTCCGGGCGGCTGACCGCGCCGCTGTGCATCGCGGGCGGCGTGTGTCTGCAAATTCTGGAGCGGATGGGCGTGCGCGTGTTCGCGCGCATCGCGTCCATCGCGGACATTGCGGACGACGCGCCGTTTACCGCGCCGGTGTCCGAAAAGCCCTTCCCGGTCATCAGCGACGCGGCGGGCGAAAAAATGCAGGCGGCGATCCGCGCGGCAAAGGCGGAGGGCGACTCCGTCGGCGGCACGGTCGAGTGCGTGGTCACGGGTCTGCCCGTCGGTCTTGGCGACGGGATGTTCGACGGCATGGAGAGCCGCCTTGCGCACATCCTCTTCGGCATTCCCGCCGTGAAGGGTCTGGAATTTGGCGATGGCTTTGCATCCTCGCGTCTGCGCGGGAGCGAAAATAACGACGCCTTCTGTGTACAGGATGGGCGCGTCGCCACGCGGACGAACCACTGCGGCGGCATTCTCGGCGGCATCACAAACGGGATGCCCCTGCGGCTGCGCGCGGCGTTCAAGCCAACGCCCTCCATCGCAAAAGCGCAGGAAAGCGTAAATTTGACCGCCATGCAGCCGGAAGCGCTGAACATCCACGGGCGGCACGATCCGTGCATCGTCCCGCGCGCCGTCCCGTGCGTGGAGGCGGCGGCGGCGATCGCCATTTTGGACAGTATGCTGGAATTTTACGGAACGGAGTATTTTTATGGAATTGAGTGACTATCGCAACGAGATCGACCGCATCGACGCGGAGCTTGTCCGCCTGTTCGCCGAGCGGATGCGGACGGCGGCGGGCATCGCCGCCTACAAAAAGGAGCACCATCTGCCGGTTTTAGACCCGCTGCGCGAGCGCGAAAAGCTCGACGCGCTGTCGGAGCTTGCACCGGAGGAATTTTCCGACTACACGCGGCGGCTGTACATTCAGATCTTTGAACTCAGCCGTAGCTATCAGGATCGGCTGCTCGGCACGGCGTCCCCGCTGCCGCAGAAGATCGAACAGGCGCTTGCGAATACCCCCGCGCTCTTCCCCGAAAAGGCGATGGTCGCCTGTCAGGGCGTGGCGGGCGCGTATGCGCAGATCGCCTGCGACAAGCTCTTCCGCCAGCCGTCGGTGTTCTACGTCTCGTCGTTTGACGCGGTGTTCTCCGCCATCGAGCAGGGGCTGTGCCAGTACGGCGTCATCCCGCTGGAAAACAGCACCGCAGGCTCTGTCAACCGCGTGTATGACCTCATGATGCAGCACAAATTCTCCATCGTGCGCAGCTGCCGCCTGAAGATCGACCACCAGCTCGCGGCGCTTCCCGGCGCGGAGCTGTCCGGCATCCGCGAAATTTACTCGCACGAGCAGGCGATCGACCAGTGCTCCGATTTTTTGCAGTCGCTCAAAAATGCGACCATCCACCGCTGCGAAAATACCGCCGTGGCGGCAAAGCTCGTGGCAGAGTCCGGGCGCAAGGACGTGGCGGCGCTGTGCTCGCGCGACTGCATGGCGCTGTACTCGCTCGCCTCGCTCAAGGGCGGCGTGCAGAACCAGCAGAATAATTACACGCGCTTTATCTGCATCAGCCGCAAGCTCGAAATTTTCCCCGGCGCGGACCGCACGAGCCTCATGGCGGTGCTGGCGCACCGTCCGGGCTCGCTCTATCAGGTGCTCGCACGGCTCAACGCCCTCGGCATCAACCTCAACAAGCTCGAAAGCCGCCCCATCCCGGATCGTGATTTTGAGTTCATGTTCTACTTTGACCTGAACGTCTCCGTCTACTCGCCGCAGCTCTTGCAGCTTTTGGGTGAGCTGGACGACGCGTGTGAACAGTTCCACTATCTCGGCAGCTACAGCGAGGTGATCTGAATGCGGTGCGGTCTGCTCGGCAAAACGCTGGGGCACAGCTATTCGCCCCAAATTCACGCGCAGCTCGGCGAGTACCGCTACGAGCTGTTTGAAAAGCAGCCGGAGGCGCTGGAAAATTTTCTGCGGCACGGCGACTTTGACGGGCTGAACGTCACCATCCCGTACAAAAAGGCGGTGCTCCCCTACTGCGCGGTGCTGTCCGACGCCGTCAAGGCCATCGGCAGCGCCAACACGCTCGTGCGGCAGCCCGACGGCACGCTCTTTGCCGACAACACCGACGCGTTCGGCTTTTCCTGCATCGCAGACGAATGCGGCGTGGATATTTCGGGCAAAAAGGCGCTGGTATTCGGCAGCGGCGGCGCGAGCGTCACGGCGCAGTATGTGCTGAAAACGCGCGGCGCGCGCGAGGTGCTCGTCATCTCCCGCTCGGGTGAGAACAACTACGAAAACCTCGAAAAAAACGCCGACGCGGAAATTCTGGTCAACACCACGCCGCTGGGGATGTACCCCAACAATGGCGCGTCGCCCGTCGATCTGCGCCGCTTCCCGCGCTGCGCGGCGGTGCTGGACGTGGTGTATAACCCCGCGCGCACGGCGCTGCTGCTGCAAGCGGAAGAGCTTAACATCCCGCACGCGGGCGGGCTTCTCATGCTCGTGGCGCAGGCAAAGCGCTCGAGCGAGCTGTTTACGGGCTGCGCCATCGCGGACGCGCGCATCGGCGAAATTTACCGAACGCTCGCGGTACAGATGCAGAACATCGTCCTCGTCGGGATGCCCGGCTGCGGCAAATCCAGCGTCGGCACACAGCTTGCCGAAAAGTTGAACCGCCCCTTCGTGGACGCGGACGCGGAGATCGAAAAAGCCGCCGGAATGCCCATCCCCGAATTTTTCAAGCTCTACGGCGAACCGGCGTTCCGCGATCTGGAAAGCCGCGTGCTCGCGGAGCTCGGCAAGCGCTCCGGCGCGGTGATCGCCACGGGCGGCGGCGCGGTGCTGCGGGAGGAAAATTACGCGGCGCTCCACCAGAACGGCGCGATCGTCTGGCTCACGCGCGACCTCGCGCGCCTGCCCATCGACGGCCGCCCCGTCTCGCAATCGACGAGCCTCGACGCGCTTTATGCCGCGCGGAAGGCGCGCTACGAGCGCTTTGCGGACCACACCATCGACAATAACGGCGCGCTGGACGCCACCGTCCGCGCCATTTTGGAGGTTTTGCGATGAAATTTCTGTTTTTGAACGGACCGAACCTGAACCTGCTCGGTCTGCGCGAGCCGGATATTTACGGCACGCGCGACTATGCCGCGCTGGAGGACTTCATCCGCCGCACCTGCGAGGAAGAGGGCGTGGAGTGTGAGATCTTCCAGTCGAACCACGAGGGCGTTCTGGTGGACAAGATCCAGCTCGCCTACGGGCAGTTTGACGGCATCGTCATCAACCCCGCCGCCTACACGCACACGAGCGTTGCCATTCTCGACGCGCTCAAAGCCGTTGCCATCCCGGCGGTGGAGGTGCATCTGTCCGATGTTTCCAGCCGCGAGGCGTTCCGGCAGGTGTCGTATGCAGGCATGGCGTGCGTGCAGACCTACGCGGGGCTGGGCTTTGAGGGCTACGCCGCCGCGGCGCGATTCCTGAAAAAATACCTGTCACAGAACGAAAAAGTGTGATACAATAAACTCCGCCGCAGCCCACCGGCTGCGGCGGAATCTTTTTTGTTTGAGGTCACGACCATGACGGATAAAGAAGTCGGCGAGCTGCGGCGGCGTCTGCGCCCGGATCGCACCAATATCACCGCCGTCTGCGGCTGCTACGTCAGCAGCACCGGCGAAATTCTCTCGCAATTCCGGCAGTCCGTCGCGCTCATGCGCGAGGAGGACAAGGAAAATTACCTTGCCGTGTTCAAAAAGGTCCTGTCCGGCGCGCCGGATAAAAACCGGCTCGATCTCGCGTTTACCACGCAGCAGGTGGCAGACAGCGACGAGCACCGCCTGCTCATGGCGCTGCGCGACACGAAGCTCCAGGACGAGGATGTGCTGGCGCAGTTTTACAGCCGCGTGATGGGCGCGGTGCAGTTTGAGACGAACTATCTCATCCTGCTCGCGCACGAGCGCTACGACGTGCCGTTCAAAACGTCGGACGGGCTGGGGCTGGACGACGCGTCGGAGACGGTATTCTCCTACGTCCTGTGCGCCATCTGCCCCGTAAAGCCCGGCAAGTCCGTGCTCGGCTACTGCGCGGAAGAAAAGGAATTTCACAACCAGACGACCGGCTGGGCGGCAGGCGCGCCGGAGGCAGGCTTCCTCTTCCCGGCGTTTGACGACCGGCGGACGAATCTGTATAACGTGCTGTACTACACGCGCAGCGCGAAGGACAACCGCCCGGAGCTGATCGAGGCGCTGTTTCACATCGCGCCGCCGCAGCCGGCGGAGCACCAGCGCGAGGCGTTCGGCGCGCTGCTCGGCGCGGCGCTGGAGGATGAGTGCAGTTTGGATGTGATGCAGTCGGTGCAGAATGACCTGCGCCAGCGCATCGAGGTGTACAAGCAGTCCAAGGCGGAAGAGCCGCTGGAGATCGGCAAGGACGACGTGCGCGCGGTCCTGCAGGACTGCGGCGTATCGGAGCAGCATCTGGCGCAGTTCAGCGTGGAGTACGATCGCAGCTTCGGAGACGGCGCGCAGCTCTCGCCGCGCAACCTTGTTGCGCCGCGGCGCTTTGAGCTGACCACGCCCAGCGTGCGCATTCAGGTCGATCCTGAGTATTCCGACCTCGTGCAGACGCGCGTGCTCGGCGGCACGGCGTATCTGCTCATCCGCGCCGACGAGGGCGTGGAGGTCAACGGCGTTCCGATCAATATCCCGGAGGCATGAAAATCGCCCCTGTTCCGTTTGGAACAGGGGCGATTTTTGCTTATTTTGCCTTATATCCAGCCTGCTCGACTGCCGCGATGAGGGCGGCGCGGTCGGCATCGCCGGTCACGGTCGCGGTCTTTTTCTCGACGTCCGCCGCCGCGTCCGTCACACCGGGAACCGCCTTGAGCGCCTGCTCCACACGCTGCTTGCAGTGACTGCACATCATGCCTTCTACCGAAAGGGTCGTTGTCTGCATATCCGATTCCTCCTGATTTGATGCAATTTGGGTTTCTCCCACTGCCGGAGCGGCGTCCGGCGCGCTTTGCAGCTTCGGCTTCCAGAAGCGCAGGCGCAGCGCGTTCGTCACCACGCACACGGAGCTCAGGCTCATCGCCGCCGCGCCCAGCATGGGGCTGAGCGTGATGCCCGCAAAGTGCAGCGCACCGGCAGCGACGGGAATGCCAAGCGTGTTGTAGAAAAATGCCCAGAACAGATTCTCGCGGATGTTGCGCAGCACCGCGCGGCTCAGGTCGATCGCGCGCACCACGTCCAGCGTGTCGGAGCGCATGAGGATCACGTCCGCCGACTCGATGGCAACGTCCGTGCCCGCGCCGATGGCGATGCCCACATCCGCGCGCGTGAGCGCGGGCGCGTCGTTGATGCCGTCGCCGACCATGGCGACGCGCTTGCCCTCGTCCTGAAGCGCGCGGACGGTCGCCTCTTTATCCGCCGGCAGTACGCCGGAGATGACGCGGTCGATGCCGAGGCGCTTTGCGATGACGTTCGCCGTCACCTCATTGTCGCCCGTCAGCAGCACCACGTCCAGCCCGCGCCGCCGCAGCTCGGCGACCGTCTGCCGCGCGGTGGGCTTTTCCACGTCCTGCGCGGCGATCGTGCCGATGAACTGCCCGTCCGCCGCAAAATACAGCGGCGTTTTGCCCTGCCGCGCAAAATTCTCCGCTGCCGCCGCGTCAATGCCGCGCTCCTGCAAAAAGGCGAGGTTGCCCGCCAGGCAGTGCCGCCCAGCCACAATCGCCTCCACGCCCCGTCCGGGCACGGAGTTGAAATTTTCCGCCTGCAAAATGACCATTCCGCGCCGCTGTGCCTCGCTCACGACGGCGTCTGCCAGCGGATGCTCCGACGGGCGCTCCAGCGCGGCGGCGAGCTGCAAGAGCGTCTGCTCGTCCATGCCCACCGGCGCAAGGTCGGTGACGACGGGCTTGCCCTGCGTGAGCGTGCCGGTCTTGTCCATCACCACGGCGTTCACGCGGTGCAGCAGCTCCAGACTTTCGGCGGACTTAAACAGCACGCCCTGCTCCGCGCCGCGCCCCGTGCCCACCATGATGGCAACGGGCGTCGCCAGACCCAGTGCGCACGGGCAGGAGATCACGAGCACCGACACCGCCGTGGTCAGTGCAAATTCAAACGTCTGCCCCAAAATGAGCCACACGATGGCGGCGACGAGCGCGATGGACATCACCACGGGCACGAACACGCCCGCGATGCGGTCGGCAAGCCGCGCGATGGGCGCTTTTGAGCCGCCCGCCTGCTCGACCAGCCGGATGATCTGCGCGAGCGTCGTATCCTCACCGATCTTGTCGGCGCGGAATTTGAGGAAGCCTGTCTTGTTGATCGTCGCGGCGGCGACGCGGCTGCCGGGCGTTTTTTCCACGGGGATGCTCTCGCCGGTCAGCGCGCTCTCATCGACCGCCGAGCTGCCCTCGATCACCACGCCGTCCACAGGGATGCGCCCGCCGGGGCGCACGAGCACCACATCGCCGAGCTGCACCTGCTCCACCGCGATCTGCAACTGCACGCCGTCCCGCTCCACGACCGCCGTTTTGGGCGACAGATCCATCAGCCGCTCGATTGCCTCGCCGGTCTTGCCCTTAGAGCGCGTCTCCAGGAATTTTCCAAGCGTGACGAGCGTGAGGATCATGCCCGCCGATTCAAAATACAGCCCCATCGTCTCGCCCACGGCGATGGCGTAGAAGCTGTAGAGCACGCTCGCCGCCGAGCCGAGCGCCACGAGCGTGTCCATATTCGGCGCGCCGTGGAAGAGCTTTTTGAAGCCGCTGGTGAAAAACACGCGGTTCACGATCAAGATTGGCACTAAAAATACAAATTCCGCTGCCGCCATGATGTAAAAGCCGCGCATTCCATCATGGAAAATATGCGGCATCGGCAGCCCGATCATGTGCCCCATCGACACATACATCAGAAGCACCAGGAACACGAGCGACACGATGAGCCGGCGCTTCATGTTTTTCATCGCCTTTTCCTGCGCCGCGCTGCGCCGTTTTGCCGCGCCCGCCTGCGCCAGCTCCGCGCCGTAGCCCTCGCGCCTCACCGCGTCGATGACCGCCTGCGGTACGTCCGCGCCGTCATATTCCACGTCCAGCCGCCCCGCCAGCAGATTGACATCCGCCTTTGTGACGCCCGGCACGCCGCGTGCCACGCGCTCGACCCGCGCGCTGCACGCCGAGCACGTCATGCCCGTGATGGTGAATTGCTGCTTCATATTGATCGCCTCGTTTTCTTTTACCCACCAATTTGGTATGTTTATTGTTGCCGTTATCATACCACCTTAAGTGCGACTTGTCAAGTAACCGATGATGTAATCGGCAAGAGTTATCGGCGAGAGATTTTGCCCCAAATGAAAGTTTGGAAAACGCAGGAATACTTTGTGTATTTCGCGTTTTTCAAACTGCACAGTTGGGGCAAAAGATCCGGCGATAACCGCAGACGATTGCATCAGCGGTTACTCAAATAGCATTTGCGAAAATCCGTATGCTATCCGCCGCCTTGCGTTTTCCCGCTTCCGGCGGTATACTAACCAAAAACCAACTTGGAGGGCACTATGGGCGCGCTGGCGGACAAAAAGCTGTTTTTACTCGATATGGACGGGACGATCTACCTCGGCGACCGCCTGTTTGACGGCGCGGCGGATTTTCTGCGCCGCGTGCGCGCGCGCGGCGGGCGGTATGTGTTCCTCACGAACAATTCCTCGCGCGGGACGGACGCGTACATCGAAAAGCTCGCGCGCATGGGCATCGCCGCCCAGCCGGAGGATTTCCTCACATCGGCGGACGCGACCATCGCGTACCTCAAAAAAACCTACCGGGACGCGCTGTATTACGTCTGCGGCACGCGCTCATTAAAATCGCAGCTTCGCGCGGCGGGGCTGCGCGTGACGGATACGCTCACGGACGGCATCGACGTGCTGCTGCTGGGCTATGACACGGAGCTGACATATCGGAAGCTGGAGGACTGCTGCATCCTGCTCGGGCGCGGGGTCGATTATATTGCCACGCACCCCGACCTCGTCTGCCCGACGAGCTACGGCTGCGCGCCCGACTGCGGCAGCGTCATCGAGATGCTGGACACCGCCTGCCATCGCCGCCCGAAGGTCATCGGCAAGCCGCAGCCGGAGATGGTCTATCTCGCGCTGGAGCGCTTCTCCTGCGCCCCGGAGGACGCCTGCCTCATCGGCGACCGGGTGTACACCGACATCGCCTGCGGCAAAAACGCCGGGATCGACACGGTATTCGTCCTCTCCGGCGAGGGCGTGGAGGCAGATTGCGAAAAATACGGTGTGCAGCCGACCTGGATCTTGCCGGATATTCGGGCAGTGCTGGAGGAATTATAAATTTCGTCGTAACGTAGGGGCGGGGCTTGCCCCTCCCGCTTACCGATGGTTTTAACCGCACCGCCGCGTTTGCACCGCGCCAAAGCCTCCCTTGTGTAAAGGGAGGTGGCACGGCGAAGCCGTGACGGAAGGATTGTGCGGTACGCACCGGCAAATCGGACCGCACCAATGCGAATCCGTAAAACCTACCCCCATTGCCGTAGGGGCGGGGTTTCTACCCCGCCCGGCAGAATATGCCCGCAAATTTTGCACGCACATCCCGCGAAATGGTACGCACTCGTAGGGGCGGACGCCTCTGTCCGCCCGGCGGGATGCACCCGCGAACACGGATGCACCATCGGCGACCCCTACGGACATTTTACGTTGTTGCCGTTTGTTGTGCGGGTTTGTAATTGCACCCTGGAAATGTCAAGAAATGTGCAGTCGGGAAACACCCAAAATCTGAAAAGCATGGTAATACAGCGCAGTTTTCCAGCGTTCCGCTACGCTCCACTTCGGAAGACTGCGGCGGCATCAG
>CALACZ010000161.1 GCA_937890735.1 uncultured Bacillota bacterium | reverse complement strand
GCCGTTTTTCTTCGGGTGTCCCTCGATGTGGTATCTGTTCTACGCCGAGCCGGGGCAGATGATGTCCACAGCGGAGCGGCTGGCGGTCGTGCTGGGGCGCTACAATCGCCTCACGGGCGGACACGCCGCCGGGATGGCGGAAATTTACCGCGGCGAGGCGTACTCCGTACAGGGTCGCTTTGAGGAGTCGGACATTCAGGCGTATCAGGCAGCGCTCTTGTCGGAGCAGGCGCAGAACGCCTCCGCCACCTACGGCGCGGCGCTGCTGCTGGGCATCAACGCCATCTACCGCTCCGACATGGCGGGCTTGCAGCGCGCGGTGGAGTATCTGGAAAACAAGGCGCAGGGCTACGCGTTTTTACACGGCACGAGCCTTGGGGGCTATATGACGGAGACCGTGCGCGGGTATCTGCTGGGACTGATGATGCAGCCGAGCCGCTCCGCGCTCTGGACGCAGGGGGCGGCAGATTCGCTGTCCGACCTGACGTTCACGAACTTTATGATCAAGACCTGCCGTATCACCGACCTGCTGCTCAGAAAGGAGTATCAGCGCGCCATCGCGTCGGTGGAGGCGTCGCTCGAGCTCGACCGGCGGCTCATCTCCGCCGCGGCTCGGAATTTTATGTACAGCGGACTTGCGCTGTGCTACCTTGCCATCGGGCAGCTTACAAAGGCAGCGCAGTGGCTGGACCGCTCGCTCTCGATCGCGGAGCAGGATAAAAACTACTCCTTCCTCGCCTGCTTCCGCAAATATTTTCAGGTGCTGTTTCTGCTGCCGTCCATCGCGTCGCACCACGCGCAGGCGATCCGGGAGATCAAAGCGCTCGGCATCCACTACACCCGCGCCGACGAAAGCCGCATTTTCGCCATGCTGGACGACGTGCCGGAGCTGAAGGAAACGCTCACCGACCGCGAGCGTGAGGTCGCGGAGCTTGCGGCGCGTGGGCTGCACAACCACGAGATCGCGCAGCACCTGCACATCTCGGAAAACACCGTCAAGCACCACCTCAAAAACGCGTTCCAGAAAATGAACATCGACCGCCGCAGCCGCCTTATAGATATGCTGCGTTGAGGGTGTCAAAAAAGTATTTTTGACACCCTCTCAAACGAAAACAGGTTTTCGTTTGAAAAGGCTTGCACTGCGCTGCGCGCATAATTTTTGCGTGGGCGCAAAAATTCTACTTCGACGCTTTGCTCTGCATAAGTTCGACTTAGCCAAGAGCGCTGCGCAGAGCTTGCGCTCTTGGAGTCTCACTTAACTCCGCTCCGTGAGCAGAATTTTTGCCGACGTACACGCCGCCGGCAAAAATGAACCAAATCGTTTTTGCGCCTGCGGGCGCAAAACTCTGCGAGGCTTTTTCAATAGTCTGAGCACCGGATCACTCTATGATAGAGCGGTCCGGCGCTTTTCTGCCCCCCAAATACTACCCGAACGGGTGATGCGGGTCAGGCTCACTTTTTGCTATACTATCGTTGAGAAGGAATGTGCAAAACCGAAGGAAAAAGGAGGGGCTTTCTTATGAAAAAACGACTGCTGTGCCTGCTGCTGGCGCTGATGCTGACGCTCTCGCTGCTGCCGGTGCAGGTGTTTGCCTATGTCGGCGGGATCAAAGCGCCGATGACGCAGTGGGCAGTGCCTGTTGTCACCAAGCTGGAGGGCAGCAACCAGGGCTCACAGATCTGGTCGATGAAGGTCGCCGAAAACGGCAAAGCCAGCGGTGAGGGCATCGAGTTCTATCTGGCGATCGACGGTCCGCACGCGGGCAAGTCGGTCACGAGCTCTGCCCGCTATCACCATCAGGCGAGCACCATGGACTCCATTTCCATGGGTGTTTACGAGCAGGCGCGCTTCACGCTCCAGACCGGCAGCACCCAGAAGGAGCTGAAGCTCGAAAAAATGGAGGTCATTGACCCGGAAAGCGAGCCCGGCTTTGAAAATTATTTTGGGTACGAAGTGCCGTCCGCGGGCGCGCTGACTGTCCGCTGCACGTTTAGCGGCTATGGCGCGGGTGACCCGGAGGTCATGTGCTACATTTCCTACCATATCGTAAAGCTCGGCGACGGCATTACAAACGGCAGCGTCTCAGAGCGTGAGCTCAAGGAAGACCCCGGCGAGAGCCGCACCTATGCGGTCGTTGCCCGCGCCGCGTGGGGAGCCGGCGGCGTCGCAACGGACAATGTTCCGGATTTTGTGCTCCGCTATTATCAGGACTTCCACGGCTTCTCCCGCATGGGTCATGCCAACGCGGAGGCAAACAGCGCACACGTTCTGCTCAGCCGAAGCTATGATGAGCTCGTGGACGATGAGATCATCTTTACAGCGCAAGCCACCGACATCACAGCGGGGCTCGGACGCACCAGAGTCACCGGCAGACGCGGCGAAGGCGAAGTCTCCGAGATCTTCTCCGACAGCTACGGTGTAGACAATCCCTTCGTGCTGGCGGACTATGTCACCGTCTGGGATGCCAACGGCGGATTGCAGCCCACACAGTACATGATCTACGACGCAAAGACAGACTGTCTGAGCGCCGAGGGCAGCACCGCCACAGTCGGCAAAAACGGTGACCCCTATATGAGAACGATGCACGTCTGGGGGCTGCGCGACGTGTACGGCAAGAATGAAGGTCAAGTGGAAGATCCCAAGTTCTCCGAGCCGGACAAGGTCACCATTCCGCAGGACGCGAACAAGCTGGCGCTGTACGCGGCGGAGGGCGGCACGGTCGTCGCCGCGCTGACCGATGACGTGATCGCCGGAAAGTTCAAACAGCTGTACGGCGAGCCGCTTTACACCCTGCGCGGCAATTTTGAGGCAAAAACCGACGCGAACGGCAGCAAATACTATGAATTTACCGACCGCGCCGCCGCGCTGACCTCCACCATCACCGCGACATGGGCGGCAGGCGACCATTTCCGCGTCAAGGTGGACGAAAACGGGCTGCTCGCGGGCTTTGACGTATCGAACATGGTGCAGTATTCCTCGCCCACGTTCAAGCTCTACTGGGCGCAGGACAATACCGTCCCCGCGCCGAAGCTGGTCGTGGATGACGAGGGTGTTTTGACGCTTTCGGACATCGACCCCGAGAAAAATTCCGTGCTCGTGTTCATCGACATTCCGCAGGTCACGAGCCGCATCACGGACATTCAGCTCAAATCCGACGGCAACATCGTCCTCACAGGTCAGATGGGGCTGGACCTTGTGTTCAACTGCGACGATGCGCTCATAAATCTCGACGCGCTGGGCTACGGTCCGAAGAAAAAATCAGACGGCAAGATTGAGTTTTCGCAGAACGGCATCTCCGCCAGCGGCAAGATCGACAGCGGCTCGCTGGTGGGGCTGGACCTGTTTGCCATCGAGGCAAACATCAACACATTTGACGGCGAGGAGGTCTACGACTTCTCATTGGAAGTCAACGCCTTCGATCTCTTTGAAACGGAGGCAAATCTGGAGCTCAAGCGCCTGAATAACGGCTCTCTTGCGCCGAATAAGCTCTATTTCTTCCTCGCGGTGCAGCCGGGCATCCCCATCGCGCCGCCTGTTCCCACATCGTTCATCCGCGGTGGCGGCGGCGGCTTTGACGGTCTGGCGGACACCATCAACGGCGACTACATCGCCATCCCGCCCATCCGGCTCAAGCTCACTGTGGCGGGCGATTATGTGAAGGTGCTCAAGGGGCGCGCGCACGTCACGCTCGGTCCGAGCTATCTGGAATACGCCGGAACGGACATTGAGCTTGCCGAGATGGACATGATCGACGAGTTCAAAATGTACCTCCGCCTCACCGGCGAAAAACGCGACTACCTCGGCAGGACCTACACGGGTCTGCGCGCAGGCGGCGGTATGGGGCTGAATCTCAAGCTGCCGAAGAACAACGAAATTTTCGGCGTGGATACCGAGGTCGAGGCGAGTATGTTCGGCGGTCTCGACGACTACAAAGACCCGAGCTGGGCGCATTTGCAGCTCGACAGCCGCGGCAGCATTACAGCCACCGTGAAAGTCCCGCAGCGCATTGGCAAGCTCGACTTCGGCAAGCTCGCGGGCAAGACGCTGGCGAGCGCGAGCGCCAACTTTATCCTCGGCGGGCAGACGGCGATCCCGGTGTCCGACGGCACGACCATTTCACAGGCAGCCGAGCAGGCGTGGGATAACCTCAGCATCTACGGCGGTCTGTCGCACACCGGCAACCTCTGGAAAACGCACTGGCGCGTGTACTACGTCATCCCGAACCACGTCGGCGGCGCGTTCCACCTGCTTAAGGACATCAACTCCGGCTGGTCGCTGGAGGATGAGATCAACAAGAACAACTGGTTCATCAGCGGCAGCCGCACGGCGGCGCAGTCGCTCACAGGCGACGAGGTCTACCTCTGCATCGACGATGAAACCGGCGAGCAGATCGGCATCGCCGTGCTGGAAAACGATCTGTTTGAAGTAGAAGCGCAGGACGCGCCCGCGCTCTACGCCGTGCAGGGCACGGATGGGCGTTACAGTGAAACCATCACCTCCCCGTCCAATCCGAATGCCGACAACCTGATCCTGCAACTCTTCCCGGCGGCGGGTCACACCGTCGCGGAGCTGCGTGAGAATCTCAAGATCATCCTGCCGGACGGCAGCGAGCAGACACTCATCGACTCGGAGGTGAGCGGCAGCGAGTTCACGAACTGGCAGACCGCCAACTGCGTCGAGATCAGCGATGAAGACCGCGGCGCGGGGCTACTCGTCGCAACCGATATGAGCGCGGCAAGTGAGCAGACCTTCACCGTGGAAGCGGACTGCGACTTTACTTACGTTCTCTCCGCCTCCGCCCTGCCCACCACGCTGGATGACGACCTTTCCACCGTCCTCCATCCGCGTGACGGCAAGGAATACGCCATCCGCTACTACTTTGACACCGAACGCGATCTGTCCGGCGAGCACTACTATCTGGATATGGACGAGACCGCGCCGTTCAGCATCGACGTTCCCACCGAAGGCTCGCTCGCACCTACAGGCGAGTACTACCTGACGGCGATGCTGCTCGAAAAGGTCGTCGGCGATTTTGACGGCGACGGCGAGGATGAGACGAGCTGGGTCACGGTGGATACCAAGGTCTCCCCCAGCACCTATTCCTACACAAACACGTTCCTCCCCAACGCCCCGGCGGACGTGACTCTGACCGCCACCGGCAACGAAACGCTGACTGCAAGCTGGACGGCGGTTGAAGGCGCCGACGGCTACCGCGTCACGCTCTACTATGAGGACGGCGGCGAATGGAAGCAGGCAGGCGCGCCCTACGAGCTGCTGAACGCCGACTTTGGCTCTACGCAAACGCCTGCTGCCGCAAAGTCCGGCAGCACGCTCTCCCTCCGCACCGCGCCCACCGTGCACGGCAAGGACGTTTCGACCGGCGAGAGCTACGACGACGCGCCCACGAACGTGAACTACTACGCAGCGGTCGAAGCCTTCAAGACCGACGCGAACGCCAGCGGCGGCGAGGATCATCTGGACGTGCGCTACTATAGCGCTGCCACGAAATCCGCCCCGGCGAACCTGCCCGAATACACGCCGCAGGCGATCACCGTGACCACCGCCGGCGGGCAGTCGGTCACGCTGGACGGCAAAAACGGCTACGGCACGCTGATTTTCCGGGAGCTGCCGGGCGGCGCGCTGTTCACCATCGACGGCTATGACGGCAGCTTCACCGTCGAAATTACGCCCGACCCGGGCACGGGCACGTTTACGGTCAGCGCTGACGGCGACGTCACGGCGGATGCCAACGGCAAAGCCCTCATCGAGCGCAGCGGACGCGTCCGCCTGCGCGTTACAAGCGGCAATGACACGACCGATTATTATCTCCGCCTGACGCTCGACGATCTCGCGCCCATCGTGACGCTGGACTCCGGCAACGTTGCCGCTGACCCGAACACCGGCAAATACACCGTCGCCGGCACGACCGAGCCGGGGCTCACCGTCACGCTGGATGCCAGCCCCGCGCTGACCGCCACGGCGGACGAGACGGGCCGCTTCACAATGAACGGCACGCTTACGAAAAATCCCGGCACGGAGCTGACCGAGACGGCAGGCTTTGAGGCGCTTCTCAGCAGCGTCACCGCGCAGGACGCGGCAGGCAACACCTCCGACCCGGCTACGGTCGTCATCTCGGCTCGTGCAGAGTCCAAAACGCCCGTAACGCCGTCCGAAAGCAGCGGCAGCACCGGCGGCAGCAAGCGCACGGATGCTGCGGAGGATGACCCGTTCCGTGACGTTTTGGAGAGCGACTGGTTCTATGAGGACGTTCTGTTCGCGCACAGCGAAGGGCTGCTAAACGGCACTGCCAAACGCACGTTCAGCCCCTATGCCGGCACGACGCGCGCCATGATGGCGACGGTCCTGTGGCGCATGGACGGCTCGCCGGATGGAAAGTCCGACAGCCGCTTTACCGACGTGACGGGCGGTCAGTGGTACTCCAGCGCCGTCGCGTGGGCGGATGAGACCGGCATCGTACGGGGCTTCGGCGACGGCACGTTCGCCCCGAACGCACCCATCACGCGCGAACAGTTCGCGGTGATGCTCTACCGCTACGCGCAGTATTCCGGCGAAACCGTCGAAACAAGCCGCAGCCTTGCGGACTTTAGCGACGCAGATCAGGTCTCGACCTGGGCGAAGGACGCCATGCGCTGGGCAGTGTCGAGCGGCGTCATCACCGGCAAGCCCGGAAAGCTCCTTGACCCGCAGGGCACGGCAACGCGCGCCGAGATCGCCGCAATGCTCCACCGCTACCTGAGAAATTGACAATTTAAGTAAATACACCCCGGTTCTTACGAACCGGGGTGTTTTTGCTTACAGCGAGACCGCCTCGCCGGTGTCGAAGAAGTACAAAATACATTCCCGCACGGGGCGCTGCCAGATACGCGAAAGCGCCTGCGCATAGGCGTGCACCTGCGGCGCGTATTCCCGCGCGCGCGCCTGCGCGCCGTCCCGCAGCCGGTCGGTCTTAAAGTCCACGATGACCAGCTCGCCGCGCTCGATCCAGAAGCAGTCCACCACGCCTTGCAGCATGACCTGCTCCCCCGCCGCCTGCGGAAAATACGCCGCCGCGTCCATCAGGAGCGAGAACTTAAATTCGCGGTGCAGCTCCTCCGCCTGCAAAATGCGCCTGCCGAGCGCGCTCTCAAACAGCCGCGCGATGCGCGCCGGTTCGACCGCCTCCGCCTGCTGCGGCGTCAAAAACCGCTCGCGCACCAGCCGTTCCAGCTCCGCGCGCACGCCCGCTTCGTCACGGCATGCCTCGTAGCGCACATACTGCATGAACAGATGCGTCGCGCTGCCGCGCTCACGCCCGGTCAGGGGCGCACCGCGCTGCAAAAACTCCGGCTTTCGCCAGTCCGGGCGCGAGACCGAGTCGGTCTGCGCCGCGCGCTCCGCCGCTTCGGCGTCGGGCAAGCGACCCTTCAGGCTCGTTGCCGTCAGCTTGGACGGCACGCCTGCCACATTGGTGTGCGCGTACTCCGGCGGGAGATATTCCGCCGTCACCTGCTCCGGCTTCGGCGCGCTGTCACCGGCTGCCTTCCCCGGGCGCACAAGGCGGTCGGGCTGATACAGCCGGATGACCCACGGATCTTCCCGCACGCTGCTGCATTCACTCGCGCCGCAGACGGAAAACAGCTCTCCCGCCTCGGTCCGGCACAGCGCCGCCAGTAAGATCCAGTCGATCGGTCGCCGCACCGCCGCCGAGACCTCTGGGCGCAGCGGCACGCTCACCGATTCGGCGCACTTTTTGAGGATGGATCGGAATTTGCCCGAACAGCACGACATAATGAGCATTTCCTGTGCGCGCGTCATGGCGACATACAGCACGCGCAGCTCCTCCGACACCGCCTGCTGCGTCATGTGCCGCGCGATCGCCATCTTGGCGGCGCTCGGATAGTAGCTTCGCTGCGCGGTATCGACCACATTCATGCCGATCAGCAGCTCCTCGTCCACGAGCACCGGCTTTGCTGTGTCCTGCAAATTGAACTCCCGCGAGAGGTCTGCGAGGAACACCACGGGAAATTCCAGCCCCTTGGAGCGGTGGATGCTCATGATCCGCACCGCGCCGGACGAGACCGCGCTACTCAGCGGCGGCAGCGGCTTGCCGCCCTCGCGCATCTGCTGTAAGCTCGCATTGAGCCCCGAAAGCCCACCGTCCGAAATTGCTTCATAACGGTCCACATACGCGCGCAGCGCCGCGAGATTCTGCACGCGCTGCAAGCCGTCCGGCAGCGCGGAAAACACGCTCTCCAGCTGCGTCGTGCGCAAGATCGCGTCCACCAGCTCCCGCAGCGTGGCGCGCCCGGAAAGCGCGCGCATCTCCGCGAGCCACGCGAGAAACCGGCTGTATTTTTCCGACTCCCCCGCACACGCGCGAAGCGCGTCATAATAGTCTCCTTTACGCAGCCTCGTGCGCGGCAGCGCCAGCTCGTCGCTCGAAAACGCGAACACCGCGCTGCCCAGCGCCGTGAGGAGCGGGATGTCCTGATGGGGATTATCGACCACGCGCAGCAGCGCGCAGAGCACCTCGACCTCCGTCGTTTGCAGCACATCGCCGCTGCTGTCGCACACGCACGGGATATGCCGCCGCGCGAGCGCCGCGCTGTAAAGGGATGCCGTTCCCCCCGGCGAGCGGAGCAGGATCACAATATCGTCCGGCGTGACCGGGCGCGTGCCCGCGCCATCGGCAATGGGCGTTTTTTCCGCCAGCAGCCGCTCAATGCGCGCGGCGACGAACTCCGCCTCCTGTGCGTTTTTCTGCGGCGACTCGTCGTCCAGCGGCGCGGTATCGTCCAGCGCGATGCAATGCAGCTCGATCTTCGGCTGCGGCGTGTCCGGGAATGTGCGCGCGCAGCGCAGCGCCTCCTGCTCCGTGTAGTCCAGCTCCCCTGCCTCGCGGCACATGACGAGCGAAAACACATCGTTTACGCAGTCCACGATTTCCTGCCGCGAGCGGAAATTGTCGCTGAGCAGGATCTTGCGCGGCTGTCCCGGCGCAACGTCCAGATAGTTTACATAACTATTATATTTCTCAAGGAAGATCCCCGGGTCAGCCAGCCGGAAACGGTAAATCGACTGCTTCACGTCGCCGACCATAAAACGGTTTTCGCCGTTTTGCGACACCGCCTCAAAAATGCGCTCCTGCACGGCGTTGGAGTCCTGATATTCGTCCACAAGGATCTGGCGATACCGCGCAGCGATCTCCCGCGCCGCCGCCGTGGGCAGCGTCGTGCCGCGCTGCGTGAGCAGGCGGATGCTCTCGTGCTCCAGATCGGAAAAATCCAGCAGCTTGCGGCGGCGCTTTTCCTGCGTATAGCGCGCGTCAAAGCGGCGCAGCACGTCCATCAGCCCGCGCGTCGCGGCGCAGGAGCTCTCCAGGTCGCGCAGTACCGTCTCCGACGGCGCATAAAACCACCCCTGTGCCCTGCGAATGTCCGCGAGGCACGCCTTGCGGCTCGCCTGTACACGTTCCTTCAGCGCCGCATCCTCCACTCCTCTTGCCTGCGAGAGCCTGCCGAAATCCATTGCAGGCTGCGCCGCAAGCTCGTCCCAGGTGGAAAGCGCGAGCTGCGCGGCAACGCTCTCCAGATTCTGCGTGAACGTCGGCGCGTACTTTTCCGCCAGCACGGCGTCGTACTGCATCAAGTCCAACGCCCGCGCAAGCGTCCGCTGTGCGCTTTGCAGCACGCCGCGGTACTCCGCGATGAGGTAAGCACCCCAGACGGTCTCCTCCGCCCCGGCGGCGTCCCCAGCGGACGCGGCTTCGCAGTGCGCCATCCACGCCTGCGGATCGACGCGGCAGCGCGCCGCGCCATACACACGCAGTAAAATGTCGCCCAGCCGCCGGTCGTCGCGCCCATAGCCGAGCTGGTCGATGAGCGCACGGAAGTCCGCGCTGTCCAGGCACTGCTCGTAGCACTCGTTCAAAACGCCGTCCAGCGCCTGCTGGCGCAGCGCCGCCGCTTCCTGCTCCTCCGTCACGCGAAAATCTGCCGGAAGGTCTAAAATATGACAGTATTCGCGCAAAATTGCGGCGCAGAATGCGTGCACCGTGGAGATCTGCGCCATGGCAAGGCGCGTGGTCTGGCGCTGTAAATGGCGGTTTTCCGGGTCGCGCGCCAGACGCTTTGCAAGCTCCTGTGCGATCTTTCCACGCAGCTCCGCCGCGGCGGCTTTTGTGTAGGTGATGATGAGAAACTCGTCCACATTCGCGGGGTGCTCGTCATCGCAGACCAGCCGCAGCACGCGATCGACGAGCACGCGCGTCTTGCCGGAGCCTGCCGCGGCGGACACGAGCAGCGCGCCGCCGGAGTTTTCCACGACCGCCTGCTGCGCAGGTGTCAGAATGATCTCAGCCATGGTCCGCACCTCCCTCGACCTGTGTCCAGAATTTTTCGGCGCTCACCGCGCGGATGGGGCGCGCCTCCTGCTGCCCGAGGTCACGGTGACACGCCGCGTAATAATCGCAGAAACGGCAGCTCGATTCCTGCGGACCGCGCACGATGGGATTCGGCGTGACATTGCCGCTGAAAATTTCGTCGGTCATGCCCGCGATCTTGTCCTGCACAAAGCGTTCCAGCTCGGAAAACTGCGCGCGGCTGGCAATATTGCCGGTAAGTCCGTCTTTCTTCCTCTTGCATGGCAGATATTCCGGCTGCTCCTGCCGCTCCATCGCAAACAGGATCGACTCGTCGTCGATGACCAGCCCGCTGCGCCGCCGGTCCGCAGCGCGCGCGGCTTCCACCGCCTGCTCATCCGCGCCGGGATCGACGCGCTCCATCGCGGCGCGCGCCGGAACATACAGCACGCCCACCGGCTCAACAGGTTTCCCATAATAGTCCGCGCCAGATCTGCGCAGCGCGAAGAGGTAGATGAGCATCTGAAGCCCCGCGCCGCAGAGGATATTGGCGTAGTCAAAATCCTTGACGCCCGTCTTGTAGTCCACCACGCGGCAGTAATAGCGCCCGCCGCGCTCGTAGAGATCGACGCGATCGACCGAGCCGGAAATCACGCAGCGCCCGGCGCTTCCATCCACGCGTACCGCCGGCAGCGATCCGCCGTCGCGGAACGAAAGCTCCATATCGTGCGCGGAAAAATCGGACAGGCGCAACTCACGCGCCACATCGTCCACCACCTGAATGACCTCGTCAAAATTGCGCCGGAAGAGGTACGACGAGCGGCTGCCGCGCGCGGCGAGATCGGGCATAAATTCGTTTACATAATTTTCTGCATGCCGCCGCGCCGTTTCATGCAGGCGTGCGTCGTCCACCGCCGCCGGACCGCCGAGCGGCTGGAGCTCGCGCAGCGTGCACTCGAGCACATAGTGCACGAACGTGCCGAAAACCGGCGCGTCAAACTTCGCCTGCTTCCAGGGTGCAGCCTTCAGCCCGTCGCTGAGGAAAAACGCATAGCGGCACGCCGCAAAGCGGTCAATACGCGAGGCGGACAGGCGCAGCTCCGCGCCGTACAGCCCCTGGACAGCCGACTTGGAAAGCGGCGTAAAGCGGTGCTCCGCCCGTTTTTTCAGTTCAAACACCGCCTGCCGCACGACCGGCGAGAGCAGTCTCTGCGGCTGCGCCGTGCGGATGGCGCACGCAGCGGCGTCCGCCGCGTCCGGCAGGAACGGATACGACTGCGACGTCGTGCGCGGCGCGTTCGGAAACAGCCGCCCGAGCTGCTCGAACACCTGCGCGGGCTCGCCGCAGCAGCACAGCTCCAGCGCGTCCAGAGGCAGCGACAGCGCCGCGTGCACGCCGCCGATCTCGCGCTCAAAGCGGTCAAACTGCGCCGGGGCAAGCGTCAGCCCCAGCGACAGCAGCCGCTGCCGCTCCTCATCGGTCAGCAGCCCGCCCGCCGGATGAAATGCCGGGAGCATCCCTTCGTCCGCACCGAGCACGAGCAGCACACGCGCGCGCCCCGCGCGGAAGTCCTCCACCGCACCGATCTGCACCTCGTCCACGCACGCCGGGATCGTCCCCACCTGATACTGCGCCAGCAGCATCCGCAGCGTCTGCAAAAACGTGTCCTCCTGCATCGGCACGTCGCCGAGCACAAGGTCCATCTGCTCGAGCGCGCTCAAAATGACCTCGTAGAGCTGCCGGAGCTGCTGCGCTGCCTGCGCGTCTCCGGCAAGATCGCGCTCGTCCGCGGACTCCTGAAGCGTCTGCCGCAGCCCAACCGTGTCCAAAAACTCTGCCACAGCGCGCAGCATTTCATCGGCGTTCTTAGAGTTATGTAAACTTTTTTGCAGCGCAGCCAGCGGCCGCATCGCCGCCGCGCGCCAAAGATTGAGCTGCTCGAGCTGCGCGCGCGCGTCATCATCCCACGCCGCGCCGAAGCCCGCCGGGTGCATCGTCCACGCGTCCAGCCATGCCGTGCGCTCCACCTGCCAGAAGCTCGCATACCGCTCCAGCGCGTCGCACGCGTCGAGATCCAGCGGCGAGAGCGGCGATTTGAGGTATCGCAGCACGTCCTCATACTCCAGCCGTACCGCCGCGCGCAGCGCACAGAGAAGCGCCGACAGGACCGGCTGGCGCAGAATATCGGCGCTGCCGGTAAAATACGCCGGGATCTCCGCGCGCGCAAAGAGATCGCGCAGGTCAGACTCATACGCCGCGCGGTCGGTCACGGCGATGCAAATATCGCGGTAGCGCAGTCCGCTTCGCGTCAGCTCGCGCACACGGCGCGCCGCCCAGGCGCACGCCAGCGCAGGCGTGTCCGCCGTGTGGAGCGTCATGCCGCACGGCTGTGAAAATTCCGGCGCAGCGGCGGTGAACAGATAAGACAGCGCGTGGCGCATCGCGTCGGAGCGCCCGGAGTACGCGCCAAGCGGCTCGACCTCCACCGGCACATTCCAGCGTGCCGCTATTTTTTGCAGCACGCGCAGCGTCTCGCTCGCCGTGCGGAAGATCGCGCGCTGCGAGCGGTCGGTGCGCAGCGCGATCTGCACCTCGCGCCCCTGCCGCAGCAGCGTTTCCACAAGCTGAAGCTCCAACGCCGTGAAATCCGAAAAACCGTCCAAGTAAAACAGCCGCTCCGCCGCATAGTCCTCCTGCCGCAGCAGCTCCCCAAGGCGCGACAGGCGCATGACCGGGTCGCTGCGGCTGCCCTTGCAGACGGACAGATAGCTCTCATACAGCAGTGCCAGCTCCTCGAGCTTCTGCGCAAACTGCCCCTGCTGCTGCCGGGCGGCATCGCGCAGCGCGTCCGCCGTGAGATCGTCGGCAAGAAATTCCTCCATCATCGCGGCAAGCTGCTGCAAAAATTCCGGGCGGCTGCTCACGGCGGCGTAGCACTTGAGCTGCTCGCGCACCTGCCAGACGGCGCGGTACGCTGTCAAAAACCGACCGCCGCCATCCAGATATTCCTCACTCACGCCGCCGTAGAGGGAGAATACCCGCCCCGCCAGCCGCGAAAAGCTGAGCACCTCCGCGTAGCGGCTGATGGTGTCGCCCCCGGCGCGGCAAAGGGCGCGCTCGGCTTCGTGCGAGAACTGCTCCGGCACGATGAGGATCTGCCCATCCACGCCATTTTTCGCGCGCTCGCAGATCGTCCCGATCAGGCGGTCGGTATTTTCCAGCCGGTCAGGGTCGCAGAGAATTTTCAGCATTCGATCACCGCTTTCGATCTTTTTCTTCAGTATATCACAAAACGGTGTACAAAAAAACGGGCAGGTTCACCTGCCCATCAAAATTTCACGAAATTTCTCGAATAACTCGACTGTGCGGAATTTCAGCTTGTACGCCGCGCCGTCCTCGGTGATAAGGCGCAGCTCGCTATCCGTGATACCCGCTGCTTCCGCCGCCTGTTCCAGCTCATCGGCGCTCGCGCTCATGCACAGCGCCGGAAACACGACGCACCACCAGTTGTGCCCTTTGCCTGCGCCGACGGTCACGCGCAGTGTGCGATACACGCCGGACGGCAGTGAAAATGTCTCGTAATCGCGGCGCGAAAACAGCTCGTTTTGCAGCCGCACCGAAACCGTATCCGCGCTGCCGCAATCAAGCAGTGCCTCCCCTGCCGCCGCCTCGATCGCATCCAGATGCTCTGCCAGCGCAGCGACCGGGTCGTCCGCGTCCGAAAGCCAGCGCTGCGTCTCGTCCAGCACTGCATCGCGCACGCGCAGCTTGACCATCTGGTCGTGCTGCGAGTCGGAATTTGCCACAACGTGCAGCCGGATGAGCTTGTCCGCAAGCGTCCGCTGCTGCTGCGCAAGCACCGCGCCTGTGATGAGCGTAAGTACACAAAGCGCCGTCAAAATCAGCGGAATGATCCGTTTTTTCATAAAAACACCGTCCATACAAGCAGAATTACTGCAAGTATGGGCGGTGTTTCTGATTTTTATACTAGTTCTTATTAAAAATCTTGAAAAGATTTTTATAGCACCGAAGGTGCGTTAAGAACTGTATGAGACGGGGAATTGCACAATTGTGCAATTCCAGCGTGCGTAGCACGCTGGTTTCTTGATTCAATATTTGAATCAAGAAACAGTATTATACTGTGGTCGCCAGATAAATGTTCTGGTAGCGCTCACGCAGCATCGTGCACGCAACGGTCGCATACTCAAACGAGTCGTAAATGCCGAACACCGCCGAGCCGCTGCCGGTCATCTGTGCGCCGTATGCGCCGTAGGTGATCATCATGGACTTAATGTAGTTGATGTCGAAATGCTCCTGCATCACGAGCGGCTCAAAGACATTACACAGGCTGCCGCCGATGCCGAGCAGCTGCCCCTTTTGCAGGTTCGCAAGCATGACCCTATGATCCGGGCGCTTTTCCGGCACAATCTCGTCGAATTTCCGATACAGCTCGGGCGTGGAGACCGAAAAATCCGGCTTGCAGATGACAAAATACATCTCCGGCGCGGGCGGCAGCGGGCGCAGCAGCTCGCCGCGGCCCTCGACCACCGCCGTACCGCACAGCGTGCAAAACGGCACGTCCGAGCCGACTGTTCCGCCCAGCTCGCACAGCGCGGGCAGACTCAGCGGCGCGCCGTAATGCCGGTTGAGCGCGCGCAGGACCGCCGCCGCGTCGGCACTGCCGCCGCCAAGACCCGCCTGCATCGGAATACGCTTGTTGATGAAGATCTCAAAGCCCTCCGGGTCAAGGTCGGTGCGCAGGAAAAACGCCTCCGCCGCGCGCCACGCCAGATTGTCGGAATCCTGCGGGAAGCCGTCCGTATCCAGAACGCTCTCCTGCGCATTGTCGGACGAAATGCGCTCGCGGTAGCAGTGCAGCGCCCATGGCGCGTCTGTGCCGATGTTCACGACCACATCGTCGCGCAGCGAAATGGTCTGCTCGACAGAGCGGATGTCGTGATAGCCGTCGGCGCGCTTTCCCAGCACGTCCAGCGTCAGGTTCAGTTTTGCAAAGGCACTTTCGGTGATGGTCTTCATTACTTGATCTTTCTGCCTTCCAGATAATATCTCTTTTCGCGGCTGTGACCCATGGAGAACGTCTTGCGCGGCAGGATACCGTCGGCGATCACGCCGCGGAAGAGCTGGCTCTTTTCCATTGCGGGCAGCAGGAAGCCGATCGCGCCGTCCTGCTTCGCAAGGCTGATAAGCGCGTCGTCATCATGGATGTAGTCGATCTCGCCCGCGTTGTCCCTCAGGTACTCATCAAGGAAGCTCTGGAGCACGCCGACTGCCAGCTCGCTCTTCGCGCGGTCAAGATACACCGTGCCGGAGGCGTCCTTCGTGTACCACTGCACCGGGAAGCCGCCCTCGGCGCACGCATTCTTCTGGAGCGCGGCGAGCAGCTTTTCGGCGTCGGTCTTGAAGATCACACGGTGGATCGGCTCAAAGGCCTGTGCCGGATCGTGGATGTTTTCCAGCTCCACGAGCGCGTAGCGCGCCGGATGGTTCGACAGGTCCTCGCCCGGATGGTTCTTTTTGAGCTCTTCGTAGCAGCTCTTCGCGGTGGCAAGCGAATGGTTGCCGTCGCCTACGGCAAACACCATGGGAACGCCCTTGAGCCCCTTGTACTTTTCGCCCACGGTGGCGGTATAGTCGGCGAGCGCCTTATTGAACTCGTCCACGTCCTTGCCCTCAACGAGCCAGCCGGTGATATGACCGCCGCCCTCCATGAGGTCGAAATCGTAGAGCTTTTTCAGGCTGTCCTTCTTCGCGCCGATCGGCTCGATGAGCTTTTTGTCGTGATCGTCGCAGAGCATAAGGATGTGCGGCAGCTCGATGGGCGCATCGCGGCGGACGCGCTGACGCGGCGGGATACGCTCGGCAACGGTGCGCTCGGTGGCGCGGATGGCGCTGGTCGCGCCGGTGGAGTAGTCGTAAGCGTCGAGATCGACCATGCCGACCAGACCCTCGCGGATCGAGCCGTTTTCAAGCTGGCGCTCAACGTAAACAAAGCTGTTCGGATAGGTCGTGAACACGTCCTCGTCCATGTAGCGCTTCATCGTGGCGTTGATAGCGGCGGTGTGCTCCGCTTCCTTCTCCGTGCCGAGCTCCGCCTCGGGCAGGATGAGGTTGATGGTAGAGACTTCGCCCTCCGCATTCTTGCGGACGCGATCCCAGTACGCCTGATCGGAGGTGAACTGGTCGCAGGCGATGACCGCCCACTTTTCCATGCTGTCGGTCTTGGGCATCAGAATATCAGCGGGTAAAAATGCGTTCATACTAAGACACCTTTCTATCGTAATTTTGTGCAGTGCATCTATTCAGACCTGCGCACGGCGGATCGCGCCGAGCAGGTCGTCATATTCTTCGTAAGCCGCGAGCTGCGGGTAGTCATCCTTGATCTTCTGCGTGCTGCGGAATAGGAAGCCCGCCTGACTGTTCAGGATCATGTCCAGGTCGTTGTAGCTGTCACCGGCGGCGATGGTCTTGTAGCCGATGGATTGCAGCGCGCGGACGGTGGTGAGCTTGGAGTGCTCACAGCGCATGGTAAAATCGGTGATCTCGCCCGACGGCGCAACGACGAGGCTGTTGCAGAGGATGGTCGGGAAGCCGAGCTTGCGCATGAGCGGCTTTGCAAATTCCTGGAACGTGTCGCTCAGGATCACGACCTGCCCCTGTTCGCGCAGCGCGTCCATGAACTCCCGTGCGCCGGGCAGCGGATCGATTGTGTCGATCACGTCCTGAATTTGTTTGAGTCCCAGACCGTGATCCTTCAGAATGCCGAGCCGCCAGCGCATGAGCTTGTCATAGTCCGGCTCGTCGCGCGTGGTGCGCGTGAGCTCCGGGATGCCGCTGGCGTTTGCAAACGCGATCCAGATCTCCGGGACAAGAACGCCCTCGAGATCCAAACAGGTAATGTACATTGGAAAGTCCCCTTTCGCCGTGCGAAACTGAAAAAAAGTTTTGCCGCCTAAAAAATATTGCTGACACTATGCTCATTATACATTGTTTTGCGGCAAAAGCAACCAGAATTTTTGCGGTTTTGTCGGGATATGCACCAAATTGCTGCGCATACTAACCTCGCACGAATTTCACGCGAAAGGAGGCACTTTTTATGGATATTCTGGCATTGATCCTGGTCATCATCGGCGCGGTCAACTGGGGGTTGGTCGGCTTTGCGCGGTTTGACCTCGTGGCGTGGATCTTCGGCGGGCAGACCGCGGGCGTCAGCCGTGTGGTGTACGCGCTGGTCGGTCTGGCGGGTCTGTGGTGCATTACCCTGCTCATCCGCCGCATCGCGCGCGGCAGCGCAGCGGAATAAGAAAATCACCTGTGCCGCCGGCACAGGTGATTTTTTCACAAACCCAACAGCTTCGGAAGCTGCTCTGCGCTGTCCACCAGCGCGTCTGCGCCGCAGGATGTCAGAACCTCCCGGTCGCGATAGCCCCAGGTCACGCCAGCGGCAAAAAAGCCGTTGCGGGATGCAAACTCCATGTCGGTGTCGCCGTCGCCGACGTACATCAGTTCCTCCGGCGAAACGCCAAGCTCCTCGCACAGGAGCTTTCCGGCGGAGGGATTGGGCTTCAGCGGGCGCACTCCATTGTTGCCCCAGACGAGCTGAAACGGGCTGCGCGGGAAAAAGTGCTCAATGATGCGCACGGCGGTCTTTTCCGTTTTGTTGGACAGCACGCCAAGCG
This sequence comes from uncultured Bacillota bacterium, assembly GCA_937890735.1. Lineage (GTDB taxonomy): Bacteria > Bacillota > Clostridia > Oscillospirales > Oscillospiraceae > CAG-170. Next base: position 1,175 of record CALACZ010000161.1, on the reverse strand, counting down.
TATATCCCGCGCCCTTCAGCGTGGCAAGCATCTGTTCGATGCCGGGATAGAACTTGGTGTGCACCGTGCAGTGCTCGGGATAATATTGCAGGTAATACGCCAGCGTCTGCTCATACACATCGTCCGGCGTCCCATCCGGGACGGCGCGGTGGATGAGCGTGCGAATACCGTTTCCGACGAGCTTGCGGTACACGGCAAGGGAGCGCTCCGGCAAGCCGGAATGGCGCAGGGCAGCATTGCTGCCTGCGCCAATATCCGGCAATGTATCCAGAAGCGTTCCGTCCAGGTCAAATACGATGGCGCGGATCTTCTGTAAATCGTTCATCAGACACCCAACTTATTGCGGCGGATGACCTCGTCATCGCTCGGAGTGGTCTTGCTCTCGTAGCCCTTGAGCGGCAGCAGGCGGGCGTTGACCGCGTCAATGATCCACTCGGCATACGGGAAGAAGTACTTATCGAACTCATGCGGCGGGGTGATCCAGTTGCGCGCGCCGACGACCACGGGAGGCGCATCCAGATAGTCGAAGCACAGCGAGGAGATGTTCTGCGCGATCTCGTTGAGGAACGTGCCGCGCGCGCAGGCGTCGGACGCCAGAACGACACGACCCGTCTTTTTGACGGAGGCGATGATGTCGGTGTAGTCCAGCGGGACGAGCGACGGCATATTGATGACGTCGGCTTCCACGCCGTACTTCTCGCTCAGATCCTTCGCCGCATCGACCGCGCGGTACAGCGTTGCGCCGATGGTGAGGATGGTCAGATCCTTGCCGTCGCGGACCTTGTTGACCGCGCCGGGCTGCCATTCATACTCTTCCGCGGGAACGCCGCCCTCGTGGAACTCTTCGCCCTTGCCGTAGATACGCTGCGACTCGAAGATGACGCACGGATCGGTGCCGTTGAGCGCCGCCTGCATGATGCCCTTTGCCTCGTAAGGGGTAGCCGGGAAGAACACCTTGAGTCCGGGGATGTGCGCGACGATGGCGACCCAGTCCTGAGAATGCTGCGCGCCGTACTTTGCACCGACAGACATACGCAGGATCATCGGCATCTTGAGGATACCGGCGGACATTGCCTGCCACTTGGACATCTGGTTGAACACTTCGTCGCCCGCACGACCCAGGAAGTCGCAGTACATCAGCTCGACGACCGCGCGGCCGCCGCACATGCAGTAGC
>CALACZ010000160.1 GCA_937890735.1 uncultured Bacillota bacterium | reverse complement strand
AACTCCTACACCAGCCAGATGGTCCGCACCATCAAGTACTTCTCCGAGCTGGGCTGATTCCTCTCGAAAAACGCAAAACGTTTCAAGCGCCCCGGGCAGCCGCCCGGGGCGCTTGAGCGTTTCAAAATAGATTTTGAAACGCTCTCAAACGAAAACCGCTTCGCTGGGTTTCCGTTTGAAAAGACCTGCACTGCGCTGCACGCATAATTTGCGCGTGAACGCACAAATTCCACTTCGACGCTTCGCTCTGCATAAGTTCGACTTAGCCAAGAGCGCTGCGCAGGGCTTGCGCTCTTGGAGTCTCACTTAACTTCGCTCCGCAAGTAGTATTTTCTGCGACGTACACGCCGCCGCAGAAAATGATTAGAATCGCTTTTGCGCCTGCGGGCGCAAAACTCTGCAAGGCTTTTTCGGCAGCGTGAAATGCTCTGGGCAGCCGCCCGGGGCGTTTTTTTGCGCCGCGCCGCTAAAATCAGCGCCCGATTTTACAGGAAACGCTTGAGTATTTGACAAAACCACGGTATAATAAAAATCAGATAACGACAGGGGGCAGACGGATGGAACACGGACTGGCACAATTCCTCAAAGCATTCGGCGCGGACGGCTGCGATCACGCGCATGAGTATCTGGGCTGCCATTTTGCGCGGCGTGATGAAACCGACGGCTATCTGTTCCGCGTATGGGCGCCCCGCGCCGCGGCGGTCAGTGTCGTCGGTGATTTTAATTTCTGGAACGTGGACGATCTTCCCATGCAGCCCATCGGCGGCGGCGTGTGGGAGGCGTTCTCGGTATACGCAAAGCCCGGCGGGGCGTATAAGCTCTGTGTGCGCGGGGCGGATGGGCGCATGGTGTACAAGACCGACCCCTATGCCCGCCGCTGCTGCGCGCTGCCGGATACGTCCGGCATGATCGAGCCGGAAAGCCGCCATGTCTGGCACGACGGGCTGTACCGCGCGCGCAAAAAGCGTCAGAACGCGCTCCAGCGCCCGGTGAACATCTACGAGGTGCACGCCGGGTCGTGGAAGCGGCACGCGGACGGCGGCTACTATACCTTTGACGACCTCGCGCGCGAGCTCATCCCATATGTAAAGGATATGGGCTACACGCACATTGAGCTGATGCCCGTGATGGAGTTTCCGTATGAGCCGTCGTGGGGCTATCAGGTGACGGGCTATTTTGCCCCCACGCACCGCTACGGTACGCCGGAGCAGCTCCGCAATTTTGTGGATGCGTGCCATCAGGCGAACATTGGCGTGATCCTCGACTGGGTGCCGGCGCACTTTCCGAAGGACGAAAACGGACTGTTTGAATTTGACGGCAGCTGCTGCTATGAGCTCTCCGACCCGCAGATGCGCGAGCATCCCGAGTGGGGCACCCGCATCTTTGACTATGCCAAGCCCGAGGTGCGCTCGTTCCTCATCTCGAACGCCGTGTACTGGCTGGAGGAGTTCCATGTTGACGGACTGCGGGTGGACGCGGTGGCGTCCATGCTGTATCTCGACTACAACCGCCGGGAGTACAAGCCCAACAAATTCGGCGGCAAGGAAAATCTGGACGCCATCGCATTTCTGCGCCAGCTCAACGCGGCGGCGTTCCGCACGGACTCCGCGGCGCTTATGATCGCGGAGGAATCCACCGCCTTCCCACTCATCACCAAGCCTGGCTATGACGGCGGGCTGGGGTTCCTGTTTAAATGGAACATGGGCTGGATGAACGATATGCTGCGCTACATGGCGCTCGACCCGCTGTGGCGCAAGGGCAGCCACAACGCGCTGACGTTCTCCATGACCTACGCCTATTCTGAAAACTTCATCCTGCCGCTCAGCCACGACGAGGTCGTGCACGGCAAGCGTTCGCTCGTGGATAAAATGCCGGGCGATTACGACAGCAAGTTCGCCAACCTGCGTGTATTCTATGGCTATCAGATGACGCACCCGGGCAAGAAGCTCAACTTTATGGGCAACGAGTTCGCGCAGTTCATCGAGTGGAACTACAAGCAGGGGCTGGACTGGCTGCTGCTGGGTTATGACCGCCACCGGCAGATGCAGGACTTTGTACGCACGCTCAACCATCTGTATCTGGACGCGCCTGCGCTGTGGGAGAATGACAGCGACTGGGGCGGTTTCCAGTGGATCGCCCCGGACGACTGCGACAACAGCGTCATCTCCTTCCGGCGCATCAGCCGCAAGGGGCAGGAGCTGCTGGTGATCTGCAATTTCTGCCCGGTGCTGCGCGAGGGCTACCGGCTGGGCGTGCCGAAGGCGGGCTGGTATGTGCC
>CALACZ010000159.1 GCA_937890735.1 uncultured Bacillota bacterium | reverse complement strand
CGCTGCCTGACGCCGTCTATACCGGGCGATACGACGGGATGCTGGACTGGCTGCGCGAGCAGGGTTTTGACCCGCTGGAACAGACGGCGACCTACTTCGCGCTGACGGGCAGCGAGGCTGCGCCGGAGGAAAACCGCGTGACGGTCGAAACGGCCGGCGCGTCGCGCGCGTATCTCTACGCGCCGGGCTCGACGCAGGCGTTGCGGGCGCACGGCATCCCGGCGCGCTATGTGGAGGGCTACCGCCTCGCGGCTGACGCGCTCGCGCGCAGCTCAGACGGTACGGTGACGCTCACCGGCGCGGATACACACGCGTGGTGCGAGGTGTATTTTGACGGCGCGGGCTGGCAGCCGGTCGATTTTATGCCCGGATATTACTACGACGCGCGCACGCTGGAGCAGCTCATCGCCGCGCCGGAGAGCGTGCAGAAAACGGCGGCGCTGGAGCAGGACGCGGCGCGGGAGGAGCTGGCGGATATTCCGTCCGTCTCCGGCAAAACAGCGGCGGACATCCTTGCACAGGCTGGGCGCGGGCTGTTGCTCATGCTTGGCGTGCTTGCCGCGCTGGTCATTCTGCTGACGATCATCCTGCTCGGTCTGGAGCTGGCGCGTCTGATCGTGCTGGGGCACGAACGGGCGGCGTTCCGGCGCGCAGACGGTGCGCGGCAGGTGCGGTTTTTGAGCCAAAGAATATTCCTGCTGCTGCGGCTGCGCAGCTTTGACGCGACGCTCGGCTGGCACGCGGAGCAGACGGACGCCATCCTCTCATCGAGCCTTGCCAGCATCGAGCCCGGCGAATACGCCCGTGCGTCGGAGCTGATGGAAAAGAGCCTGTACGGCGGGCAGGAGCTGGAGCAGTTTGAGCTGCGCGCTGCTGGGTTTTGCCGACCGGCTTGCGGATGTGCGCAGACTCGGGCTCGGCGCGACGTACTGGTACATCCGCTACGGCGTGTATGCCCTGGCGGCGCAACGGCGCGCAGACGCGCAGGAAAACGGCATAAAAAAATCCGGCGGATCACTTGATCCGCCGGATTTTTCAACGATTCACTTGTTGTTGCCGAACTTGCGCAGCACGAGCATACACACGACGATCGTCGCCGTGACGATGAAAATGCCCGCCATGCCCTTGCCCATGATGGGCAGCGTGCTCAGAAACGCTTCAACATTGATGTGCATATCGTGACCTCCTCAGCCCAGCAGATTCAGCAGCAGACCGCCCGCGATGACGGACGCGATCTGACCCGACACATTCACGCCCGCCGCGTGCATCAGCAGGAAATTGTTCGGATCTTCCTTGAGCCCCATCTTGTGCACCACGCGCGACGACATCGGGAACGCCGAAATGCCCGCCGCGCCGATCATGGGATTGATCTTTCTGCCCTGCGGCAGGAAGAGGTTGATGATCTTGGCAACGATCACGCCGCCCGCGGTGTCAAACACGAACGCGACCAGACCCAGTGCCAGAATGAGGAGCGTCTGCTTCGTGAGGAAATACTCCGCCTGCATCTTGGTGGCGATGGTGAGCCCCAAAAACAGCGTGATGAGGTTGGAGAGCACCTTCTGCGCCGTCTCCGACAGCGAGTCGAGCACGCCGCACACGCGAATTAAGTTGCCGAACATCAAAAAGCCAACGAGCGCGACGCTGCGCGGCGAGACGATGCCCGTCACGACAGTGATGACGATGGGGAAGAGGATCTTTGCCAGCTTTGAGATGCTGCGCTGCTTGTACGGCATACGGATCAGCCGCTCCTGCTTTGTGGTGAGCAGGCGGATGACCGGCGGCTGCACCAGCGGCACGAGCGCCATGTAGGAATATGCCGCGACCATGATCGCGCCGATGTAGTTGGAGTGCAGATAGTTTGCAACAAAAATGGACGTCGGACCGTCCGCCGCGCCGATGATGCCGATGGAGGCGGCGTCTTTCATATCGAAGCCCAGCAGCGCCGCGAGGCTGAACGTAAAGAAAATGCCGAACTGCGCCGCCGCACCGAAGATCATCAGCTTGGGGTTCGTGAGCAATGGCTCAAAGTCGATCATCGCGCCGATGCCGACGAACAGCAGCAGCGGGAACAGCTCGTTGGCAATGCCGGCGTTAAACAGCACGTCGATCGCGCCGACCTCGGCAACACCGTCGTACACCTGCGTGACCGCGCCGGACAGCGGCAGGTTCACCAAGATCGCGCCAAAGCCCATCGGCAGCAGCAGGGAAGGCTCCATGTCCTTGCGGATCGCCAGATAGATGAGGATCGCGCCAATCAGCCACATCACGACCTGCTGCCAGGTCAGGTTGAGAACGTTTGAAAACAGCTCTGACATACAAGCACCTCAGTTTGAAAATATGGAAAAATGACTGCAGACAGTGTATCACGACCGGCGTGTAAATGGCAAGTAAAATCTATGTAAAATAGCGGCACAAAAAAGAGGCAGCCCAAACGGGCTGCCTCAATGTTAGAGATCTGAATTACTTCAGCTCGGCCTCGGCGCCGGCTTCCTTCAGCTCGGCAACGATCTTCTCCGCCTCGTCCTTGGAGACGGCTTCCTTCAGAGTCTTGGGAGCGCCATCAACGAGCTCCTTGGCTTCCTTCAGACCCAGACCGGTCAGGCTGCGGACGACCTTGATGACAGCGATCTTGTTGGCGCCGGCGGACTTCAGCACGACGTCGAACTCGGTCTTTTCCTCAGCAGCCTCAGCAGCGCCCGCAGCGGGAGCGGCAACAGCAGCGGCAGCGGCGGAAACGCCGAACGTATCTTCCAGAGCATGGACCAGCTCAGCCAGTTCCAGAACAGACAGACCCTTAACTTCTTCGATCAGAGCAGCGATCTTTTCAGACATTGTAATATCCTCCTAATGTAAGTGTTATTGAAAAATTACTCCGCGGCGGCTTCCGCAACGGGACCTTCCTTCTGGATACGGATCTGATCCAGAACGAATGCGAGGGAAGAGATCGGCGCGAGGAACGTGCCGAGAACCTGCGCGATGAGAGCGTCCTTGCCGGGCAGCTCGCCGAAGCCCTGAAGCTGCTCGATGCTCATCACGGTGCCTTCAACAAGACCGCCCTTGATGCGAACGACGTTCTTGTTCTTCTTGGAAAACTCGCAGACGACGCGGGCGGGCGCGATCGGGTCGCCGGTGGTGCTGGCCATGGCAGTCGTGCCGTTAAGCAGCTCGTCAAACTGAGTGTAGCCGACCTTGTTGGCGGCGAATCTCGTCAGCGTGTTCTTAACGACACTATACTCCACGCCTGCTTCCCGGAAACGGTTACGCAGCTCGGTATCCTGCGCGACGGTGATCCCCTTATAGTCAACAAACACGGCAGAGCTTGCGGCCTGCAGCTTGTCAGCCAGAGCTTCAACGATCGCCTTTTTGCTTTCCAGTACCTTTGCGTTGGGCATTAGTGTCACCTCCGAAAAATAAAGTGTCCTCATGCCGAAAGACATGAGGACACGAAATGTTTCCATTCAGCGTAACCTCGGCAGGATGGGTGACCCATTACGGCATAAAGCCTCCTGCTGTCTCTGGCAGCCTGACTATTATAGCAGATGCGCCCGGAATGTCAAGCGCAAAATGCTGTTTTTGAAAAGATTTGAAGTCTTAGAACTTCGCGGTAGAGACCTTCACGCCGGGGCCCATCGTGGAAGCCAGCGTGCAGCTGCGGACGTACTGACCCTTGGCAGCCGCGGGCTTAGCCTTGATGACGGCGCCCATGAGGGCGTTGAAGTTCTCGACCAGCTTTTCCGTGCCGAACGACGCCTTGCCGATCGGGCAGTGGATGATGTTGGTCTTGTCGAGACGGTACTCGATCTTACCGGCTTTGATCTCCTTGACGGCAGCTTCGACGTTGGGGGTCACGGTACCTGCCTTGGGGGAGGGCATGAGACCCTTCGGACCGAGGACCTTGCCGAGACGACCGACAACACCCATCATATCGGGCGTGGCGACGACGACGTCAAAGTCGAACCAGTTTTCCTTCGTGATCTTTTCGACCAGATCCATGCCGCCTGCGAAATCCGCACCGGCAGCCTTCGCCTCGTCGAGCTTGGCGTCCTTGGCGAACACGAGGACCTTGCGGGTCTTGCCCGTGCCGTTCGGCAGGACGATCGCGCCGCGGACCTGCTGGTCAGCATGACGGGAGTCAACACCGAGCTTGATGTGGATCTCAACGGTCTCGTCAAACTTCGCCTTGGCGGACTTGACGACCAGATCCATCGCGTCGGCGACTTCGTACTGCATACTCTTATCGATCAGCTTGGCGCTGTCAACGTATTTTTTACCCTTGAACAATGTAATATCCTCCTTAGTGGTGATTCGGAAAAGTTCCTCCCACGTTGTTATGAGGCTCGGCAGTCTGCCGATGCACCTCGGTCAGTTTTTAGTCGGCGACGACGATGCCCATGCTGCGGCAGGTGCCTGCAACCTGGCTCATCGCGGCCTCGATGGTGTTGGCGGTCAGATCGGGCATCTTCTTTTCCGCGATCTCCCTGACCTGCTCCTTGGTGATGGTAGCGACCTTGTCCTTGTTGGGCACGCCGGAACCCTTTTCGATGCCCAGAGCCTTCAGAATGAGAGTCGGGGTCGGGGGCGTCTTGGTGATGAAGGAGAAGCTGCGGTCGGCATAGACCGTGATGATGACGGGGATCTTAAAGCCAGCCTGATCCTTGGTGCGCTCGTTAAATTCCTTGATGAACTGCGAGATGTTTACGCCGTGCTGACCGAGAGCCGGACCGACAGGGGGCGAAGCGGTCGCTTTTGCCGCGGGGATCTGCAGTTTGATATAACCGGTTACTTTCTGTGCCATGATAAGCACCTCCTGAATGATAAGTGGTGATACGCGCGCAGCGCGTATTTTTGGCGGGGCAAGCCCCTCCCACGTTCTGCTGCGGAGCGGTCATTACGGGGTCACAACTTCGACCTGATCCAGCTCCAGCTCCACAGGCGTTTCGCGTCCGAACATGGAAACAATGACGCGAACCTTGTTTTTTTCGACGTCCAGCATATCGACCACGCCGATAAAGGACGTCAGAGGACCATCGGTGACCTTGACGGTGTCGCCCTCGGCATAGCCGACGACGATCTCGTGCTTTTCAACGCCAAGCTGCCGGACCTCTTCCTCGGTGAGCGGCGTGGGCTTCGTGCCCGAGCCGACAAAGCCGGTGACGCCGCGGATGTTCTTGATGATGTACCATGCCTCGTCGGTCATGATCATCTTCACCAGCACATAGCCGGGGAACACCTTGCGGTCGTAGGTTTTCGGACCGTTGTCCGTGATCTCGGTGACCGTTTCCATCGGGATGGAAACGACGTGGATCAGGTCCTGCAAATGACGGGTCTCGATCGTTTTTTCCAGAGTCGCCCGGACGGTATTTTCATAGCCGGAATAGGTATGGACAACATACCATTTTGCTTCATCCGCCATGATGATACCTTAACCCTTGACGAGGGTAATGATGCCGTTTACGATCGCGTTGCCGGCAAAGTCAAAAACCCAAATAAAGATGCCCACGATCACAACGCACACAAGAACGATGAGCGTGTTGTTGAGGATCTGGCGCTTGCTCGGCCAAACGACCTTTTTCAGCTCGCTCTTCATTTCGCGGAACCAGCGAGCCAGCCGGGCAAAGAATTTACCTTTTTTTGCTTCAGCCATGTTGTTCACCCTTTCTGCAATGCGGTCTGCACTGCGTTACTTCGTCTCGCTGTGGACAGTATGCTTCTTGCAGAATCTGCAATACTTCTTCATCTCGAGACGGTCGGGGTCGTTCTTCTTGTTCTTCATGGTGTTGTAGTTTCTCTGCTTGCATTCGTTGCATCTGAGTGTGATCTTCACGCGCATTTCTCGGCACCTCCTTAAACTTTTGCCTCCCTGCATGACCGCGCCTCTTGAAAATTTTAGGCAGCGCCGGAACTACTTACGGCGCTTTCGCGGCTGAAAATGGGCGCAATGAACCCCCAAAATCGCAGGTGCGGATATTTTACCACACGCGGACGGGCAGGTCAACACGTTTTTTGCATTTTTTTTGAAGATTTTTGCCGCGCGTTGCGTTTTTTGCGCCGCTGTGATAGAATACGGCAGAAAACAGGAAGCGGAGGGGCGGATATGAAGGTTCTGGCGATCGACTACGGCGACGCGCGCACGGGCATTGCCATCTCGGACTATACGGGGCTGCTCGTCGGCACGACGGACGTCATCCACAGCCGCAAGCCCGACGTGACGGCGCGCGAGATCGCGCGCATGGCGCGGGAGCACGGCGCGGAGCGGCTCGTGATGGGCTTTCCGCGCAATATGGACGGCACGGAAGGACCGCGCGCGGCGCTCTACCGCGAGTTTGCTGCGCAGGTGGAGGAAGTGACCGGGATGCCGGTCGTCCTGTGGGACGAGCGCCGCACGACCGTGGAGGCGCACCAGATCCTGTCCGACTGCAACTACCACGGCAAAAAACGCAAAAACACCGTGGACGCCGTGGCGGCGTCGCTGATCTTGGAAGGATACCTCTCCTATTTAAGGCTACAGAAGGAGTAAATTCATGTTTACCGGCTTTTCCGATGCAACGGCGGATATGTTCTGGGACATCCGCTTCAATAACGACCGCGCATGGTTTCACACGCAGAAGGCACGCTTTGACCAGACCGTCATGCAGCCGGTCAAGGCGCTCTCCGGCGACCTGTTCGACTGGTTCAGCACGCAGTACTCGCAGCTTCACCTGAATCTGCACATCTCGCGCATCTACCGCGACGCGCGCCGCCTGTTCGGGCGTGGACCGCTGAAGGATCACATCTGGTTTTCGTTCCAGAATCAGGTAGAGGGCTATGCCGAAGCGCCGTGCTTCTGGTTTGAGGTCGGCTGCGAGGGCTATTCCTACGGGCTGGGCTACTGGATGATCCCGGCGGATGCCGCGGGCTACCGCCGCGAGATCGACCGCGACCCGCAGGCGATGCAAAAACGCATCCGCCGCTTTGACGCGCAGCAGACGTTTCACCTCGAGGGCGACAGCTACGTGCGCGCCAAAGGGCACGCGGACGACGCACTCGGCGCGTGGTACAATAAGCGCTGGCTCGGGCTGACGTGCCGCCGCGCCTACGATCCGCTCTGCACCACGCCGGAGCTGTTTCCGCTCGTGCGCGACGGGTTCGAGTTTTTGATGCCGTATTATCAGTTTGCTGACCATATCTATCGGTCTGCTGATTAAGTGAAGCGCCGCAGGACTTGCCCTGCGGCGTTTATTTTTGCAGAATGCCCTTTAAAATGATTTCCTCCAGGCCGACGAGCAGCAAAAAGCCGCCGAAGAGCTTTTGCAGCAGCGACATCTCCATCCCCACCGCGATGAACGCGCCCAGCGCGGCGGTGGCGCAGCCGGCAAGCGCCGCCGGGAGAACGGCGCGCCACGCGATGAGGCGGTTTTTGGCGTGGAACAGGATCGCCGCCGCGGCGGTCGGCAGGAAGTAGAGCAGGTTGACGCCCTGCGCCGCCTTCTGCTCCATGCCCAGAAGCGCCGTCATCCACACCATGAGCAGGCTGCCGCCGCCGATGCCGAAGCCGGACAGCACGCCGCACACCGCGCCGGCAGCCCCGGCGATGAGGGCGCTCAGCATACGAGCAGGCGCACGCCGCCGAATACGATCAGCGCGCCCAGCGCCAGATGCAGAATGCGGGCGGGCATTTTGGAAAACAGCAGTCCTGCTGCCACACCGCCTGCCGCGCCGCCGATCAGATACGGCACGCTCTCGCGCAGCGGCAGCGCGCCGTGCAGCGCGTACACGCCGATGGATACGAGGCACAGCGGCAGAATGATGCACACGGCGGAGGAGAACGCCTTTTTATCCTCCAGTCCGCCCAGCCGGATGAGCAGCGGCACGAGCACCATCCCGCCGCCTGCGCCGAAAAAGCCGTTGACAAATCCCGCCGCCGCGCCCGCGAGCGCGTAACGCACCGTTTTGCCCTTCATACGCCGTCCCTCCTGCGCACAGTTTCCGTTAG
>CALACZ010000158.1 GCA_937890735.1 uncultured Bacillota bacterium | reverse complement strand
GCAGGACGTAATTAACAGAAAAAGTGGTTCGGATTTGGATTGCTCCGCTGCACCACGTCGGAGCAAAGTCCGCTTTGCTCCGACGTTCTTTTATTCCTGCGGAACAAAAGAACGTCATCCGCACGCTCCCTTGTTCCTCCTTTCAAACCCGCGACCGCTGCGCTGGGTCGTGGGTTTGTGCTCCCAATTTGGCGGTTGGTTTATGATGTTTACAGGATACAAAATCCCGTGTGCGACAGCACGCGGGATTTTTACTTATTACTTCTTCACTATTCACTCTTCACTAAACCAACTGCCGACGCCGGGATTTTTGGAAAGTAATAGGTAATAGTGAATAGTGAATAAGTTGATGTGCCGCTTGCGTGGCGCTTATTTATTTCTAATTTCGCTCACTACAGCCGAACCAATTACCAGCACCGCGCCGAGGATGCCGGTCAGGGTCAGTGGTTCGTGCAGCACGGCGGCGGAGAGGAAGAGGGCGAACACGGGGTCGATGTAGCTCATCACGGCGATGGACTGCGCCGTCAAGTTTTTCATGCTGCCGAAATACAGCGCGTAGGCGATGCCCGTGTGCACGATGCCCACCAGCAGCACCATGCCGATCGCCGCGCCATCCAGCGCGATCTGCGTCAGATCCTCCGTCAGCAGCAGATACGGGACGAGGATGACCGCCGCGGCGGCAAGCTGGATGACGGATTTTTCATAAGCGTCGTCCAGAACGACCTTTTTGTTGAGGATGATGACCGTGGCGTAAAGCGCCGCCGCGCCGAGCCCGAAGAGCACGCCGCGCACGTCCTGCGCCCCTGCGCTGCCGCCGCCCAGAACGCCGGACACGAACACCATGCCCACGATCGCGGCAAGCGCGCACGCGAGCTTTTTCCCTGTGAGCCGCTCGCGGAACACCAGCGGCGAGAGCAGGAGGACGATGGTCGGCTGCATATAGTATAGCACATCGTCGCCACGGCGACGGTGGTGTAGTTGTACGCCTCAAACAGCAGCACCCAGTTGAGCCCCATCACCGCGCCGGATACGGCGAGCAGGCGGAAATTCCGGCTGCTTATTTTTTGGAGCTTCCCGCCGCGCAGCGCCACCAGAACGAGCAAAAACACGCTGCTCGGCGCGCCGCGGCAGCTCGTCTGCCAGTGCTGCGGGATGCCGCTGGAGGACGCCATCCTCAGCCGCGAGCCGGACGGCTCGCTCAACGAGGACTACTGCCAGTGGTGCTACGCGGGCGGCACGTTTAAGTATACCAGCATGGAGCAGCTCATCGACTTCTGCGTGGAGCATATGTCGAGCGAAGCGTGGAGCAAAGAACAGGTCCGCGCGCACATGGAAGCCGTTGTGCCGGGGCTGAAGCACTGGCAGAAATAACGCGGAAAACGCGCCCCGGCGATGCATTCGCATCGCCGGGCATTTCTCTATTCATTCTCCACGAAAAATCGGATTTTCGGGCGGATTTTTTGGAAATACAGCCATTTGACAAACGAATTTGGCGGCGTTATAATCCTGCCAGAATACGCACAAGGAGTTCTGTATGAAACGCAAAGCCTTCCGCGCCGCCTTTCCCCATACCATCCCGATCCTGACGGGCTTCTGCTTTCTGGGGCTGACCTACGGCGTGTATATGCGCGCGGCGGGCTTCAGCTTCTGGTATCCGCTGCTCATCAGCCTCATCGTGTTCGGCGGCAGCCTGCAATTTGTGATCGTGAGTATGCTGCTGTCGCCCTACGCGCCGGTGCAGACGTTTTTCATGGCGCTCATGGTGCAGGCGCGGCATCTGTTTTACGGCATCGCGATGCTGGATAAATACAAGGGGACGGGGCTCAAAAAGCCGTACCTCATTTTTGCGATGTGCGACGAGACGTTCAGCGTCAACTGCGCCGCCGAAGTCCCGCCAGATGTGGATCGCGGGTGGTTCTATTTTTTCGTCAGCCTGCTCGACCGCTTTTACTGGGTCGCCGCCTCGACGCTCGGGGGGCTGCTCGGCAGCATCCTGCATTTTAACACCGAGGGGCTGGATTTTGTGATGACGGCGATGTTCGTCGTGATCCTGACCGAGCAGTGGCTCAAGGAAAAAACGCCGGTCAGCGAGTGGATCGGACTGGCGGCGGGCGTTTTGTGCCTGCTGATCTTCGGCGCGGATAGCTTCCTGATCCCGACGATGGTCTGCATCCTCGCGGCGCTGACGCTGCTGCGCCGCCCGCTGGAAAAGAAGGAGGAAACAACATTATGATGACGCTGCCGCAGCAGCTCGTGACCATCGCTCTGTGCGCGCTGGCGACGCTGGCGACGCGCTTTCTGCCGTTTCTGATCTTCGGCGGCAAAAAGCCGACGCCGCGCTATATTCAGTACCTCGGCAAGGTACTGCCCGGCGCGATCTTTGCGATGCTGGTGGTGTATTGCCTGCGAAACGTCACGCCCCTCACGGGCAACCACGCCCTGCCGGAGCTGATCGCCATCGCAGTGACGGTCGGTCTGCACCTCTGGAAGCGCCAGACCCTCCTCTCCATCGCCGGCGGCACAGTCGTCTATATGCTGCTGGTGCAGCTCGTGTTCTGAAAAAACGACCGCCGCAGGCAAACGCCCGCGGCGGTTTTTGCATCTTCAGCGCGATAATTTATAGAGCATATACTGGTTCAGGCTGACGCCTTCGACCTTTGCGGCGTCCTTCAGCGCGCGGTGCAGGCTGCGCGGAATGCGCAGGACGAGCCGCCCGCTGTAGCCGTCCAGTTCGTCCCGAAGCTGGCTCAGCGACACGGCAGAGCCATCGTCCATCGCCTCGGCGGCGGCAAGCGACGCAGCCTCTTCCTCTGTAAGCGCCTCCGGCGTTTTGGACTGGATGAGCGCGAAGCGCTTTTCCAGCTCAGCGGGTGTCAGTTCCGATTTCATACTGTCACTCCTCAATATTTGATGTTCGTGCGGGTGTTGATCTCGATCACGGTGATGATGATCTGCCCGCGTATCCAGTCGAATATGATGCGGTAGTGTTCGATCTTGTACCGATACCGGGAAGCATACCCCGCAAGCGGCACGATATTCCCCTCCAGCCGGGAAAGCTGCTCCAGCGCGCGATAGAGCTTTTGACGCGTTTTGGCGTCCACACTGCGCAGATATTTCTGCGGCTGCTTTTTCAGGATCAGCTCCAAGTTGATCACACTCCTGTGGTGAAATAGTATCACATATAGTATTATATGTCAAGCGCACAACAACGCAAAAAGCACCCATATCCGGGTGCTTCTTTGCTTAATGATCCGATTTCAGCCCTGCGCTACACAGGAGGATATGCGTATCAGGCGGCAGATCAAAATTTTTGAGGGAGCATGGCATATGAGATTTCAAAAAGCGCGGGAAACTGATTTTCGCAGCATTCAGGAATTTTACTGGGATGTGATCGAGGACATTCACAGGTATAATGCCTAAAATGAGAACCTCGGATGGAAAAAGGCGTTGGGAAGCTCGTGGTAGAAAATATATTGCCTATCGCAGGGGCAGAGAACAAAAAAGCGGCCCGCCTGGATGTTCTCGACGCCTGCAAAGCGGCGGAGCGCCTTTATACTAGCTGCGGCTTCCGCTTTGCCGAAGCAAAGGAAATGTTTTACGAAGACACAGGCTGGACAGAATACAAGCTGTTTGAAATGAACCTGTAAGCGCCGATTTGGATACAAAGCTGCCTGCTTCCGAAGAAGCAGGCAGCTTTTTATTCATGCTCGACCCAATCGAGACTCCGTCCAACTGCCTTATGCCAGCCGCGGGCGAGGGTGAGGCGCTTGTCCTCCTGCATGGAGGGGTGGAACGCCGTGTCGCAGCGCCAGAGCCGGCGCAGCTCGTCGGTGTCCTTCCAGACACCCACGGCGAGCCCCGCCAGATACGCCGCGCCGAGCGCGGTCGTCTCCCGGATGACCGGGCGCAGGACGGGCTTTGCCAGCATATCCGCCTGGAACTGCATGAGGAAGCCGTCGCGGCTCGCGCCGCCGTCCACCTTCAGCTCGCGCAGCGACCTGCCGCAGTCGCGCTCCATCGCATCGACCAGGTCCATCGACTGATACGCGATGGACTCCTGCGCCGCGCGGATGACGTGTTCCGGCTTTGTGCCGCGCGTGATGCCCACCATCGTGCCGCGCGCGTACATATCCCAGTGCGGCGCGCCCAGCCCCGTGAACGCCGGGACGAGGTAGACCCCGCCCGTATCGGGCACTTTGGACGCGAAATACTCCGCGTCGCGCGCCTCGCGGATAAAGCGCAGCTCGTCGCGCAGCCACTGGATGACCGCCCCGGCGACGAACACCGAGCCCTCCAGCGCGTACTGCACCTGCCCGTTCAAGCCCACGGCGATGGTCGTGACGAGTCCGTGACGGCTGTCAATTGCCTGCGTGCCGGTGTTCATGAGCAAAAAGCAGCCCGTGCCGTAGGTATTTTTCGCCTCGCCCGCGGAGAAGCAGCCCTGCCCGAACAGCGCCGCCTGCTGGTCGCCCGCGATGCCCGCGATGGGAATTTGCGCGCCGCGCACGTTGCAGCTTCCGTAGATATGCGAGCTGTCGCACACCTGCGGGAGCATCGCGGCGGGGATGTCCAGCTCGCGCAGCAGACGCTCGTCCCAGCACAGGTCGTGGATGTTATAGAGCATGGTGCGCGAGGCGTTCGTGTAGTCCGTGACGTGCGCCTGCCCGTCGGTCAGCTTCCACACGAGCCACGAATCGACCGTGCCGAACAGCAGCTCACCGCGCTCGGCGCGCGCCCGCGCGCCGGGAACGTTGTCGAGCAGCCACTTGATCTTTGTCGCGGAAAAATACGCGTCGGGCACGAGCCCGGTCGTCTGCCGGATGTGGTCGGTCAGCCCGCGCGCAGTCAGCTCGTCGCAGATGTCCGCCGTGCGGCGGCACTGCCAGACGATGGCGTTATAGATGGGCTTGCCGGTCGTTTTATCCCACACGACGGTCGTCTCGCGCTGATTCGTGATGCCGATGGCGGCGACGTCGTGCGTGTCAATATCGGCGCGGGTGATGACCTCCATCATCACCGCCCAGACGGTGGAGTAAATTTCCATCGGGTCGTGCTCCACCCAGCCGGACTGCGGGTAATACTGCGTCAGCTCCTTCTGCGCGGAGCTGACGATGTTCTGGTTTTCATCAAACAAAATGGCACGGCTGCTGGTCGTGCCCTGATCGAGCGCAAGCAGATAACGGGGCATAAAGTTCCTCCATAAGCGTCAGTTGACAAGGGCACGCGCGCTTGCGGGCGCGGCTGGAACGCCGCCTGCGGCGTTATCGTCCTTGACTTGCGCCGGCAAGCCTGCGTCCTCTGCCTTGCAGGCAGCGCCCCAGCCGTGCCGGCAAGTCCTTCGGAGTTTTTCGCGGAGGATAAACGGCGGCTGGCAAGGCAGACGAGGCAGGTGGGCTGTCGCCCACCAACGAGGATAACGCAGCCAGGCGTTGTTTTGCCCCGCGAAAAACCGCGTGTGCCCTTGTCAACTGACGCAAAGTACGGCGGAAACCGTAAAAACGGTTTCCGCCGGAAAATGAGACTGTCTTAGAAGATGTTTTTCTCCGTGTCGGTGTAGAAGAAGTGCATCAGCTCCGGGCGGAAGGTGTACTTGATCGCCTTGTGACCGCCGTGGACGGCGTTGAGATCGACGTCGGTCGTCGGGACGACGATGACGACGTCCTGATCGCCGGAACGGACGTGCAGATGCAGCTCGCTGCCCATCAGCTCGGACACATCGACCGTCGCGTCGATGCCTTCGTCCGCCAGATGGATATGTACCGGGCGCACGCCGACGATCACGGACGCGGGAACGTCCGCCATGCTCTTCAGCGCCTGCTGTTTGTCCTCCGGCAGCTCCACGTCGTGCCCGAGGATGGTGGCGACGTACTTGTCGCCCTTCTTCGTGAGCGCGGCGTTGAAGAAGTTCATCTGCGGCGTGCCGATGAAGCCCGCGACAAACAGGTTCGCCGGGTGGTTAAAGACCTCCTGCGGCGTGCCGATCTGCTGAATAAAGCCGTCGCGCATGATGACGATGCGGTCGCCCAGCGTCATTGCCTCCACCTGGTCGTGGGTGACGTAGACGAACGTAGTGTCGATCTTTTCACGCAGCTTGATGATCTCCGCGCGCATCTGGTTGCGGAGCTTGGCGTCGAGGTTGGACAGCGGTTCGTCCATCAGGAACACCTTCGGGTTACGCACGATGGCGCGACCGATGGCGACACGCTGCCGCTGACCGCCGGACAGAGCCTTCGGCTTGCGGCTCAGGTACTGGGTAATATCCAAGATCTCGGCTGCCTCGCGAACCTTGCGGTCGATCTCCGCCTTGGGCGTTTTCTTGAGCTTGAGCGAGAACGCCATGTTATCATAAACGGTCATGTGGGGATACAGCGCGTAGTTCTGGAACACCATGGCGATGTCGCGGTCCTTCGGCGCGACGTCGTTCATGCGCTTGTCGCCGATGTACAGATCGCCCTCGGTGATCTCTTCCAGACCGGCGATCATGCGCAGGGTGGTAGATTTGCCGCAGCCGGACGGACCGACGAGCACGATAAATTCCTTATCGGCGATCTCCAGATTGAACTCCTGCACGGCGACGACGCCCTGCGCGGTGATCTGAAGGTTTGCCTTCTTCTCAGCCGGGGCTTCGTCCTCACCCTTTTTCTTCTTCTTTTTCTTCTCTTCCCCACTGACGAACGGGTAGATCTTCTTTACGTTTTGCAGTACGACTTTTGCCATAATTCTCGACCCTGACCGCGCTGCCTCTGCAATGCGCGCCCTCACGACCGCCGGGCTTGGCGGACGCATTACGGTATGTCTCCACAATACCGCACCGCGAGTCCCGCGGAATTTGACTGACCTCCTTTTTATTTTCCATCCTGCGGCGTATAGTGGATTGCGGCAGGCGGATGAAGATACCTTATTATAGCATAGAAGCGGCGGCGCTTGGATTGTGACAACTGCCAAACTTGCGATGCAAAAGTTGTGAAACTCTCACAAAAAACCGCCCGTTTACTTTTGCGGCTGAACCTGCTACAATACTCCCAGAGGCAGCCGGGAGGTGCGGGATGAAAAATACGAGCCTTTGCTACATCGAGCGGGACGGGCAGTATCTGATGCTGCACCGCATCAAAAAGGAGCACGACGAGAACCGCGACAAGTGGATCGGCATCGGCGGCAAATTTGAGCCCGGCGAGAGCCCGGAGGACTGCGTGCTGCGCGAGGTGCGCGAGGAGACGGGGCTGCGGCTGACGGAGTTTCGCTACTGCGGCATCATTACGTTTGTCTCCGACCGCTGGGAGACGGAATATATGCACCTGTTCCACGCCGTGGGCTTTACCGGCACGCTGCGCGAGTGCGACGAGGGGCAGCTCGAGTGGATCGAAAAAGAGCGCCTGCTGGCGCTGCCGCAGTGGGCGGGCGACCGCATTTTCCTCGACCTGATGCAAAAAAACGTCCCGTTTTTCTCGCTCAAGCTGCGCTACGAGGGCGAAACGCTGGCAGAAGCGGTCCTGAACGGGAGGGCAATGGCAATATAAAAGCGGAGCGACCGAAGCCGCTCCACTGTATGACGGGATTCAGGGCATTTCCGCGATGTCGCAGATGATGTCCACGCATTTGTCCACGCCGATCAGACCGCTGTTGAGGCACAGGTGATAGTTCTGCGCTTCGCCCCAGTTCTGGTTGGTGTAGTGCTTGTAGTAGACCTTGCGCTTGCTGTCTTTTTCCTGCAAACGCCTTTTGAGCGGCTGGTTCGTCTCGCCGTAGCGCTCAAGCACGCGCGCGGCGCGGTGCTCATAGTCGGCGTGGATGAAAATATCCAGCACATCGGGGCGACCGCGCAGGATGTAGTCGGCGCAGCGCCCGACGATCACGCACGGACCCTGATTCGCGAGGTCGCGGATGACGTTGGTCTGGCAGACGTAGAGCTTGTCGGAGACCGACATCGTGTCGATCAGCCCCATCGGGTGCGACGACACGGCGATGTTAAACAGAAAGCTGCTGGTCACAGAGGCATATTCGCCGATCTCTTCGATGAACTCATGCGAAAAACCGCTCTCCTTTGCGACTCGGTCCACCAGCTCTTTATCGTAATACGGGATGCCGAGCCGCTTGGCGACTTCTTTACCGATCGTCCGTCCGCCGCTGCCGAACTGGCGGCTGATGGTGATGACTTTGTTTGTCATAGGAACGCCTCCCATTCAAATTCTTCAGGTATAGTATAGCAAATTCAGCGCCGGGGGGCAATAAAAATTTTAGCGGAGGGAGAACACAAAAATGCGAATGGAACGAACCGTTGTGGAGATCGACGGCGATTATGCCGTTTTGCGCGGGGCAGACGGCGAGGAGAGCCGCACGGCGCTGGCGCTGCTGCCGGACGGGCTGCGTGAGGGAATGCGGCTGATCTTTGAAAATTTTGAGTGGCGCGTGGCGGATTAGTCGCCGATGCGCGTAAAGCGCGGCTGCGTTTTGCCGTCCCGCTCCACGTTCTCGCACCACATCCGCGCCGGGCGCACCCAGATGCCGCGCTCACCGTACAGCGCCTGATACACGACCATCGGCTCAAGCGTCTCTGAGTGTGTCGCTACGCACAGAACGCGGTATTCATTGCCCTTGAAATGTTTCCAGACGCCGGGTTTGATGTTGTATTCCATCGTTTTCACCTGTTATAAATTATATTTTGGAGGTATTTTGATATGATCCGACACGTTGTGGCATGGAAATTCCAGCCGGGAACAGAAGCGCAGATGCACGAATTTCTGAACGCGCTGCGCGCGCTCGACGGGGTCATCCCGGAGCTCAAGGCGATGCAGATCGGTGTGGACTGCGCCGGCGGCGGCAACTTTGACGCCTGCCTGATCGCGGATTTTGACGATCTGGCGGCGCTGGACCGCTACAAGAACGACCCGCGCCACGTCGCGGCGTCCGGGCTGTGCAAGTCCATCCGCGAAACGCGCATCGCGGTGGATTTTGAGATTTGAGGGGCATCACCGTACAATTGCGCCGGCGCGCTTCGGCGGATCTTTTCCGCCATTGCCGCGGTTTGAAAAACGCGAAATACACAAAGTATTCCTGCGTTTTCCAAACCTTGCCTTGACGAAAAATCTCTCGCCGAATCTGCTTGCCGAATTGTGCGGTGAAGCCCTGAGAATTTGACAAAATTCGCCACGCATTGTAGAATATAACTAAGGACGCAAGTCCCCGGTAGGGTATCACGCAAATGGCGGCGGTTCGTGACTACTTCCCGTAAGGGAGGTGATGTCAATGCCCATTACGATCACGTTCCATATCTTTGGATATACGGTGACGATTCGTATTAAAGGCAGAAACCGCCACTCTGGCAAGTGACGGTTTCTTTGACGCATAAGTCAAACTAATCTTTTGCTTTTCAGGGTCACAACCGTTCGCTGTGATACCCTATCTTTATTATATCCACCCGCGCCGATTTGTCAAGCGCGCAAAAAGTCCGACCTGCGGCTTTGCCGCAGGTCGGATTTTCATATTTTCTATCGTTCCTCTCGGAAGTAGGCAAGACCCAGCGACTGAGGCGGCTGGTCCTCGCGCTTTTTGCGCAGCGACACGACGATCAGCACGATCAGCGTCACGACGTAGGGCAGCATCTTGTACAGCTCCTTGATGGCAAGGTTCGTGCCGGTGGGGATGAAGATGTACAGGATGTAGCAGCCGCCGAAGAGAATGGAGGCGAGCACGCTGACATTCGGACGCCAGATCGTGAAGATGACCAGCGCGATGGCGAGCCAGCCGCGGTCGCCGAAGGCGTTGTTCGACCACACGCCGCAGGCGTAGTCCATGACGTAGTACAGACCGCCGAGACCCGCGATCATACTGCCAATGCAGGTGGCGAGGTACTTATACTTCGTGATGTTGATACCGGCGGCATCCGCCGTGGCGGCGTTTTCGCCGACCGCGCGCAGATACAGACCTGCGCGGGTGTGCTTGAGGAAGTAGGACGACAGCAGCGCGATGATGATCGCCAGATACGCCAAAAAGCCGTAGGACAGGAAAATCTGCCCAAACCAGCCAAGGTTTTTGGCAAACGGCAGGGATTTGCTGAAGTACGCGCTCGTTGCGGACAGGGCGATGGACGGCACCTCGCTGCCGGAGAGCTTGATGAGCGAGCCGCCGAAGAAGTTGCCGATGCCCACGCCGAACGTGGTGAGCGCAAGACCGGTGACGTTCTGGTTGGCGCGCAGCGTGACCGTGAGCAGGCAGTACAGAAGCCCCATGAGCAGCGAGCCTGCCAGCGAGCACAAAAGCGGAATGCCGATGGCGAGCCATGCGCTCATCTCGGCAGCGGGGACGGCCTGTTCATAGAAGAACGCGCCGATAACGCCGCAGATACCGCCGACGTACATGACGCCCGGGATGCCCAGGTTCAGGTTGCCGGATTTTTCGGTCAGAATTTCGCCGGTGCTGCCGTAGAGCAGCGGGATGCCCTGCATGACCGCGCGGGGAAGAAACGAAGCAAAATCAAACATGGCTCACACCTCCTTTTTGCTGCCGCGCAGGCTGATCTTATAGGTCAGGAAGAATTCGCAGCCGATGATGAAGAACAGGATGATGCCGGTGAGAATGTCGGCAAAGGAATGGTTGAGATAGAACTGGCTGGAAATTTCGCTCGCGCCGCGGTTGAGCACGACGAGCAGCAGGCTCGTAAAGACCATGGCGAGCGGGTTGAATTTTGCCAGCCACGAGACCATAACGGCGGTGAAGCCGCGCCCATCAACGATGGTGGTGGTGAGCGTATGGTCGATGCCGGCGGTGAGCAGCAGACCCATCAGACCGCACACCGCGCCGGAGAGCACCATGGTGCGGATAATGACGCGATCGACCTTGATGCCGGCGTAGCTCGCGGTGCGCTGGCTCTCGCCGACGACGGCGATCTCATAGCCGTGCTTGCTGTAGG
>CALACZ010000157.1 GCA_937890735.1 uncultured Bacillota bacterium | reverse complement strand
CGTGGGAAACGTCTGGAAGTTTCCCTGGATGGCGGGGCAATACGGCGGCGGCGCTTTTGTGCTGGTGTATCTGATCTTCCTCATCATTCTGGGTCTGCCGGTCATGACCGTTGAATTTTCCATCGGGCGCGCCGCGCAGGCAAGCCCCGTACGGATGTATCAGAAGCTCGAGCCCAAGGGTACAAAGTGGCACATCCACGGCTATGCCGCGCTCATCGGCTGCGTGCTGCTGATGATGTTCTACACATCCGTCACCGGCTGGATTCTCTACTACTTCGTCCACAGCCTCGCGGGCAATTTCGTGGGGCTGGACGCCGGGCAGGTCAGCGCCGCGTTCGGCGGCATGATGTCGAACCCCACCACCATGGTCGGCTACATGGCGATCACGGTCGTGCTGGGCTTTGCGATCCTCTCGTTCGGACTGCAAAAGGGTCTGGAGCGCGTAACGAAATACATGATGATCGCGCTGCTGGTTCTGATGGTCATCCTCGCGGTGCACAGTGCCACGCTCTCCGGCGCGGGTGAAGCGCTGCGGTTCTACCTCGTCCCGGATTTCTCCAAGATCACGGGCAGCGTTGTCGTCGGCGCGATGAATCAGGCGTTCTTTACGCTCAGCCTCGGCGTGGGCGCGATGGCGATCTTCGGCAGCTACATCAACAAGGAGCGCAGCCTGCTCGGCGAGAGCGTGAACGTCGTGGTGCTCGACACGTTCGTGGCGGTCATGGCGGGCTTCATCATCTTCCCGGCGTGCTTCACCTACGACGTGGAGGTCACCGCCGGTCCGAGCCTGCTGTTTGAAGCGATGACCAGCGTGTTCGCCAACATGGCGGGCGGGCGCTGGTGGGGCTCGCTGTTCTTCCTGTTCATGGTGTTCGCCGCGCTGAGTACGGTCTTGGCGGTGTTTGAAAACATCCTTGCCTGCGTGCGCGAAATGACCGGCTGGTCCCGCGGCAAGGCGTGCTTCCTCTGCGGCGTCGGCATCCTCATCCTGTCCGTCCCGTGCGCGCTGGGCTATAACCTCTGGTCCGGCTTCCACCCGTTCGGCATGGAGAATCTGCAGGTGCTCGATCTGGAGGACTTCCTCGTCTCCAACTGCCTGCTGCCGCTCGGCTCGATGATCTTCGTGCTCTTCTGCACGCGCAAAAACGGCTTCGGCTGGGACAATTTCATGCGCGAGGCAAACGAGGGGCGCGGTCTGAAGATCAGGTCCTGGATGCGCGGCTACATCACCTGGGTGCTCCCGGCGATCATTCTGGTCATCTTCGTGATGGGTCTCATCAGCTTCTTCTAACCTCAAACAAGAACCCGCTTCGCGGGTTCTTGTTTGAAAAGCCTTGCACTGCGCTGCGCGTATAATTTGTGCGCAAGCGCACAAATTCCACTTCGACGCTTCGCTCTGCATAAGTTCGACAGAACCAATCGCGCTTCGCAGGGCTTGCGCTCTTGGAGTCTCACTTAACTCCGCTCCGTGAGCTGTATTTTTGCCGACGTACTCGCCGCCGGCAAAAATGATTATAATCGCTTTCGCCGCCGCTGCGGCGAAACTCTGCGAGGCTTTTGGCACAGAGTTTCGGAATGCACGCGAATTTATCTTAAAAGAACAGCACACTGTTTTTGCCTTCGTGGCGAAAACAGTGTGCTTTTTTCCGCGTGTTTCGGTTGTAATTTGCGCAAAAATGTGGTACTGTAATGGCACAAAACCGACCCGGAAAGGCGGGAGAATTTTATGAAACGCCTGCTGATATGCCTCCTCTGCTGCCTGCTGCTGTGCACGGCGGCATTTGCCTCAGAGCCGGCGATCACCAGTCTCAAGACCGACTGCGTCGTCACCGGCTCGGGCGACGCGGAGTTTACGCAGACCGTCAGCATCCAGCTCGACACGCCTGTGAACGAGCTGCACTTCCCTTTGGGCGCAAACGCGCGCAGCGTGTCGATCGTCGGCTATAAGGCGGGCAAAACCACCGAGGACGGCATCACCATCCTCACGCTCAAGTCCGACGCCGGCATCTCCGGCAGCCGCACCTTCACCCTGCACTACACGCTGCCGGGGCTCGTCAGCGCGCAGGACGGCGTGCAGACGCTCACGCTGCCGCTGCTGTGCGCCAAGTGGGACTTCCCGATCGAAAATTATGCCTTTACCGTCACCCTGCCTGAGGCCTTCCCGGCGACGCCCGGATTTGCCAGCGGCTATCAGGGCGACGTCATTGAGGACTACATGACCACCTCCGTGCAGGAAAACGTCCTCAGCGGCAGCACGACGGTGTCGCTCAAGGACCACGAGGCGCTGACCATGACGCTCGAAGCGCCCGACGGCTTCTTCTCCGGCAAGCACGCCGCATGGTCGGCGGGCAGCGCGACGACGGTGCTGATCTTCGTGTGCGACGCGCTGGGGCTGCTGTACTGGCTGCTCAAGCTGCGCTCTGCGCGCCTGTCTCGCGCGATGCGCCCGCTGCCGCCCGATTCGGCGCAGCCCGGCGAGCTGCCGTACCTGCTGTGCGGGCGCGGCGCGGACTTTAACGCGATGGTCCTCCACTGGGCAAGCCTCGGCTATCTGACCATTACCGTCAGCGGCGAGGGGCACATCCTGCTGCATCGCCGCGTGGATATGGGCAACGAGCGGCGGCGGTATGAGGCGAAGCTCATGAGCGTCCTCTTCGGCGAGAGCGATGTATGTGACAGTGCAAGCTCCCGCTATAAGCGTGCTGCTGCGACGGCGCAGGGCTTTGTCACGCGCTTCTGGCAGCGGCGGCTGTACCGGCGCGACAGCGGCAACCCCGTTATTCTCATCGCGCTCTCGTGCCTCGCCTGTGCGCTGGCGGAGCTTGCATCTGTGAGCCTGCTCCTGCCCGAGGGCGGCTGGCGCTGGCTGGCGCTCGTGGCGTCGCTGCCGCTTGGCGGCGTGCTGGCGCGGCTGGTGCACCGGGCGTTCTCCGCCGCGTATCTGGACCGCAAGATCGAGCTTGGCTCGGGCATCCTCGCGGGCGTGCTGCTGCTGCTCGTCGGACGGCTGAGCGGCGCAACGCTGCCGATGGTCGTGGCGCTGGCGTTTGCGGTGTTCACCGGCTGGCAGACCGTCCACGGCGGACGGCGCAGCGATCTCGGCACGATGCTCATCTCGCAGACGATCGGCTTCCGCCGCTTCCTCACGCGCATGAGCGACCACCGCGTGCAGCTCCAGCTCCAGAACGACCCGCAATATTTCTACAAAACGCTGCCCTACGCGATCGCGCTCGGGCGCGCTTCGGGCTTTGTGGAGCGCTTCGCCAAGATCGAGCTTGAGCCGTGCGAGTGGTTCACGCAGGCGGAGAAACACCCGCGCACCGGCGCAGAGTTCTACGCGGCACTCCATGAGATGCTCGATACCCTTACGCTTTCCATCCGGCACTAAATAGAAAGAGTCCCCGGCGCGGAACTCCGCGCCGGGGACTTTTTTGTACGCTCCTCAAGCCCTCCCCTTGGTGACCAAGGGGAGGTGGCACGGCGAAGCCGTGACGGAAGGGATGAGAAGGTGTACGTTTTGCCGCGCCACCGGGCGGCGCTCTGCAGACCAGCGACGTTCTGATCCCTTCAGTCGCCTTCGGCGACAGCTTCCCTTGGTCACCAAGGGAAGCCTTTGGATGGTGCAAACGCGCTATAGCTCAAAACGTGCCGCCCTTCTCCCCATCCGTCAGCCTTCGACTGCCACCTTCCCCTTGCAGGGAAGGCATTGGTGTGCACTGAAGCGCATTTCTACAACCTGATTCGCAAATTGTCCTGCGCAGGACAACTCCCTCCTCCCGTACAGTTGCAAGGAATCAGCAGCGCAGATCCGCTGCGCCATAATATATCGGGAAGTGTGCTAATCACAACTATGAAAGCCAGCAAAAAACCGCGCTGCGTTTGCAGCGCGGTCTCTGTGTTGGCACTACCTATTTTCCCGGTCAGTCACCCGACAAGTATCTTCGGCGGAAATGAGCTTAACTTCTGTGTTCGGTATGGGAACAGGTGGACCCTCATTCCAATCAGCACCAACTAT
>CALACZ010000156.1 GCA_937890735.1 uncultured Bacillota bacterium | reverse complement strand
TCCGTCACGGCTTCGCCGTGCCACCTCCCCTTGGTCACCAAGGGGAGGCTTTGGTACATCCCATTCCGCATCGGTGCATTCATATTTGCGGCGTTGTACCGCGCGGGCGGGGCAAGCCCCGCCCCTACGTTACGACGAATTACGAAAAAAGCCTTTCCCGTTTCCGGGAAAGGCTTTTTCTTATTCTATGGGTATGGTCACGGTAATGCTCGTGCCCTGACCGGGGGTGCTTTGGAGTTGGATCTTGCCGTTATGGTACTGGACGGCGTGCTTGACGATGGACAGTCCCAGACCCGTGCCGCCGGAGGCTTTGGAGTGGCTCTTATCCACGCGGTAGAAGCGCTCGAACACGCGCGCCTGCGCGTCGGGCGGAATGCCGATGCCGGTATCCGCCACGGTGATGCGCGCCTCCTGCCCGGCTTTTTCCGTGCGCAGGGTGACGCTGCCGCCGTCTACATTATACTGAATGGCGTTGTCGCAGAGGTTATACACCGTCTCATACAGCAGCCGCCGCACGCCTGTGACGCGCACCTCGTCGCCCTCCACACGGATGGTGACGTTTTTCTGCTTCGCGGCGCTCTGAAGATCCTGTACGACCTCCTGCGAAAGCGCGCGCAGATCGACCGGCTCGCGCGGCAGCTCCACGCCCTCGTCGAGCTGCGACAGGCGGATGATGTCCCCAATGAGCGTGACGAGCCGCTGCGCCTCCATACGGATATGCCCCACAAAGCGTGGCAGATCCTCAGACTTTACCATGCCGTTTTCGATGAGCTCGGCGCTGCCGATGATGCCCTGCAGCGGCGTTTTCAGCTCGTGGGAGACGTTGGCGGTAAATTCACGGCGGCTGAGCTCGGCGCGCTCCTGCTCCGTGATGTCAAAGGCGAGGATGACCGTCCCTGCCTCCGCGCCGGGTTCGCCCGTGCGGCTGAGGTCAAACTGCCAGAGCTGCGTGCCGCGCTGGGCGCGAATTTCGCTGTGCCCGTCGCGCAGCGCCGCCTCGATCGCGCCGGTCAGCTCCACGCCGCGATCCACAGTCAAAAAGTCCTTGCCCACGCAGTCCTCGTCCGCGCCGAACAGGCGCAGAGCCGCGGGGTTGATGCTCAAAACGCAGCCGTGATGGTCGAGAAGCACGAGCCCCTCGCGCATACTGTTCGTGATCTGCGTAAATTCCTGCGTCTCACGCCGCAGCTGCTCCATCTGCCGCTCAATGAGCTCATGCTGGCGGCTGATGCGCCCGAGCAGCGGCGCAAGCTCTTCGTATGCGTCGTTATCCAGCGGGTGCTCGAGGTCAAGATTGTTGAGCGGATCGACGATGCGCGCCGAGAGCCGGTGCGCGAGGATATTCGACAGGATCAGCGCCGCAACGGCGACGATGATGACCGGCTGCAAAATGCCCAGCACCAGCACGCCGACCGTCGCGCGGCTGATGGCGATGCGCAGCACCGTGCCGTCGCTCAGCCGACGCGCGTAGTACATCGTTTTTTCCAGCAGCGTGCTGGAATAGCGTGTGCTGCTGCCCGTGCCGGACTGCATCGCCTGGGCGATCTCGGTGCGTTCGGCGTGATTTTCAAGGCTCGCAGCGTCCGCCTGCGTGTCGTAGAGCACCGTGCCGTCCGCCGCGATCCATGTCAGGCGGAAGCGGTCGGTGTCTACGGAGCGCAGATAGCTTTCGCCGTCCGCTTCCACGCCCGCGACCGCCAGCGTCAGCTCATCCTCCATCTGCCGCTCCTGCACGCCGCCGAAGTAGCCGTACAGAACGCCCATGATGAGCACGATGCCAGCCAGCAGCACCGCGCCCGCCACCAGCAGAATGGAGCGGAAAATTCGTTTTGTCATGCCTGTGCCTCCAGTCGGTAGCCCACGCCGCGTACCGTTTCGATCATCTCGCCGCACGCGCCGAGCTTTTGCCGCAGCGTGCGGACGTGCATATCCACCGTGCGCGTTTCGCCGAGGTAGTCTGTGCCCCAGACGCGCTCCATGAGCTTTTCGCGTGTGAACGCCACGCCCGGATGCAGCAGCAGAAGCCGCAGCAGCTCAAATTCCTTGAGCGTCAGCTCCACACGCGCACCGTTCGCCGTGACGATATGGCGCTCCGGGTCGAGCGTGAGCGCCCCGGCGGTGAGCAGCTGCGGCGCTTTCTGCGGCGCGCAGCGGCGCAGCACCGCCTTGACGCACGATACCAGCTCCATCACGCCGAACGGCTTTGTGAGATAGTAGTCCGCGCCGAGATCCAGCCCCTGGATCTTGTCGTATTCCGCGCCCTTCGCCGTCGCCATCACGACGGGGATGTGGGAAAACGCGTCCGATGCGCGCATCCGGCGCAAAAGCTCGATGCCGTCCAGTCCCGGCAGCATCACGTCCAGCACCACCAGCTCCGGCGTTTCGGATTGCAGCGCCTGCCAGAAGCTCGTGCCGTCCTCAAAGCCCGTGGCTTCAAAGCCGGTCGAGCGCAGCGCGTAGACCTCAATATCACGGATGCTCGCGTCGTCCTCCACACACCAGATCATGCAGTTCCTCCATGCGCGCCCGTCACGCTGAACAGCGCCCATTCGGCGATGTTCACGGCGTGGTCGCCGATGCGCTCAAAATATTTGGCGATCATCAGAAGATCGAGCGCCGCCTCGCCCTGCTCCGGCGCTTCGGCAATGCGGGCGATGAGCAAGCGCTTGACGCCGTCAAACTGCGCGTCCACGGTGTCGTCGTCCGCAACGACCTTCTTTGCCAACATTATATCACATTTTACATAGGCATCAATGCTTTCCGTGACCATTTTTATGACCGCCTGCGCCATTTCGCGCAAAATATCCAGATCGCGGGTGTCCGTCCCCGTCAAAAACGGGACGATCTCGGCAATATCCTCCGCCTGATCGCCGATGCGCTCAAGGTCGGTGATCATTTTGAGCGCGGCGGAAATCTGCCGCAGGTCGCGCGCTACGGGCTGCTGCTGCAGCAGCAGCCGCAGGCAGAGCGCCTCGATGGTGCGCTCCTTCTGGTCGATCTCGGCGTCTACCGGTGCAACGCTCGCGGCGAGCTTTTCATCGCCCGCCTCCAGCGCCTTGACGCTCAGAGCGATGACGCGCTCGCACAGCGCGCCCATTTCGATCATCTCATGACGAAGCTGCTGCAATTGTTCGTCAAAATGGCTTCTCATTATCCGAACCTCCCGGTGATGTAATCTTCGGTCCGCTTGTCATGCGGCGTGGAGAACATTTTCTCCGTTGCGCCGTATTCCACCAGCTCGCCGAGCAGGAAGAAGGCGGTCGTGTCCGAAATGCGCACCGCCTGCTGCATATTATGCGTGACGATGACGATGGTATACTTTTCACGCAGCTCCATCGCCAGCTCCTCGATGCGGGAGGTGGAGATGGGGTCGAGCGCGCTCGTCGGCTCGTCCATGAGCAGCACCTGCGGCTCGACCGCCAGCGCCCGCGCGATGCAAAGCCTCTGCTGCTGCCCGCCGGAAAGCCCGAGGGCGTTCTTTTTGAGGCGATCCTTTACCTCGTCCCAGATCGCCGCGCCGCGCAGCGACTGCTCCACGATCTCGTCCAGCCGCGCGCGGTTTTTGATGCCGTGCGTGCGCGGACCGTAGGCAACGTTGTCGTAAATGCTCATGGGGAAGGGGTTCGGCTTCTGGAACACCATGCCGATTTTTTTGCGCAGGTCGTTTACGTCCACATCGGGGGCGTAGATGTCCTGACCCTGATATTCGACCTTCCCCGTGATGCGCACGTCGGGAATGAGGTCGTTCATGCGGTCGAGCGTTTTGAGAAACGTCGATTTGCCGCAGCCGGACGGACCGATGAGCGCGGTGATGCCGTGCTCGGGGATGTCCATCGAGATGTTATGCAGCGCCTGATGCGCGCCGTACCACAGGCAAAGATCCTGCACGGAAAAAATAGTGCTCATAGCTCTTATTCCTTTTTCTTCTTAAAATATCGCGTGCAGCCCTCGGCAGCCAGATTGATCGCCAGCGTCAGCAGCATCAAAATGGCGGCGATGGCGAACGCCACCTCAAATTCGCCCTGCTCCTTGGCATAGACATACAGCGCCACGGTCAGCGTTGCGCCAGCGCCGAAGAGCGCGTGCGCAACATCCCGCACCACGTGTGCAAAGCCCGCTGTAAAAAGAAGCGCAGCCGACTCGCCGAGGATCCGTCCGACAGACAGGATGCAGCCCGTCACAACGCCGTCTACGCACCCCGGCAGCACCACGGTGCGGATCGTGCGCCATTTGCCGGCGCCAAGGGCAAACGACCCCTCGCGGTAGCTCTGCGGCACGGTCTTGAGGCTCTCCTGCGTTGTACGCATCACGGTCGGCAGATTCATTACCACCAGCGTCAGCGCGCCTGCGAGTAGGGACGTCTGCATCCCCAGCATTTCGCAGAAAAACAGCATACCTACCAAGCCGTAAATGATGGACGGAATGCCCGAAAGCGTCTCGGCGGCGTATTCGATGACCGACACGAGCTTGTGGCTTTTGGCATACTCGGTGAGGTACACCGCCGCGCCCGCGCCCAGCGGTACGACGATCACGACTGCCGCGAGGATGATCCAGACCGTGTTCAGAATGTCCGGCAGAATGCCGATTGAATCGCCCAGATAGCTCGGCGATGTGGTGAGAAACTTCCAGGTAACGTGCGGCAGACCCTTCACCAGCACAAAGATCACCAGAAACAGCACCAGTGCGCCCGTGAGCGCAGCGCTGAAATACATCAGACCCTTCATCCCGGCGTTATACAGCCGCCTGGCGGGGCACATTTTCTTTTTCATAGTCAGCCCTCCCGGTCGCGCTTCAGGAAGAAGTTCAGCGCGGCATTGATGAGCAGGATAAACAAAAACAGCACCAGCGCGATGGAAAACAGCGCCTGACGCTGCAAGCCTGACGAATACGACATTTCGCTGGCGACCGCCGTGGTGAGAAAGCGGACGCTGCCCATGAGCGTGGGCATATTCGCCGCGTTGCCAGAGACCATCATCACCGCCATCGCTTCGCCGATGGCGCGCCCCACGCCCAGCACGACCGCCGCGGCGATGCCGCTCTTTGCCGCCGGGACGCTCACGCGGAAATACGTCTCCACGGGCGTTGCGCCCAGCGCCAGCGACGCATCCTCATACGCCTCCGGCACCGCCTCAAGTGAGGTGACCGAGACCTTGATGATGGACGGCAGGATCATGATGGCAAGCACGATGATCGCGGCGAGCAGGCTCGCGCCGTCGGGCACATGGAAGAGCTTTCGGATACCGGGCACGAGCACCAGCATACCCACCAGACCGTACACGACCGACGGGATGCCCGCAAGCAGACTCACTGCCGATTGCAGGAGGTCGCGCACGCGTTTTGGCGCGAGCTTGGCGATGTACACCGCCGCGAGAAAGCCCACCGGCACGCCGAGAACGATCGCGCCAGCTGTGCCGTAGACGCTCGTAAGGATAAACGGCAGAATGCCGTATTCGGGCTGCGCCGCCGTGGACGCCCACGTTTTGCCGAACAGGAATTTCACAAGCCCGATCTCACGGATGGCGGGCAGACCGCTCAGGATGAGGTAGACGGTCATGAGCAGCACGCAGCCGACCGTGACCAGCCCCAGCAGCAGGAAGATGCCGTGCACCACAGTTTCCAGGTGGTTCGCGGCGCGGTTTTTTGAAGTTTGCGTGTTCGATCGTTTCATGATAATACCTTTCCAGAAAGCACCCACAGCGCGGCGGGGAAGCCGCCGCGCTGTGGAAAGAGGAACTTGTTACGCGACCGGCACTGCGCCAGCCTCGGAGATCAGGCTTGCTGCATCCTTCGACAGGGCGAAGTCAAAGAACTTCTGCGCTGCGTCGGAGAGCTTCGTGCCTTCCTTGGTGACCAGCACGAACGGACGCTGAACCTTGTAGC
>CALACZ010000155.1 GCA_937890735.1 uncultured Bacillota bacterium | reverse complement strand
TACAGTTTGCGGCGCAGGTACTACAATATTTGAGAAAAAACAGGAAGGAGCTTTTTTTATGGCTCAGGATTCTAAAGTTAAACGGATCGGTGTGCTGACCTCGGGCGGCGACGCGCCGGGTATGAACGCTGCGATCCGCTCTGTGGTGCGTGCCGCGACCTTCCGCGGGATCGAGTGCATCGGCATTCGCCGCGGCTACAACGGTCTGATCTCCGGCGACTTCATTCAGTTGAACGCTGAGAGCGTCGCGCACATCATCAACCGCGGCGGCACGATGCTCTACACCGCGCGCAGCGAGGAGTTCCGCACGCTTGAAGGTCAGCAGAAGGCCGCCGCGACCTGCAAGCTGCTGGGGCTGGACGGCATCGTCGCCATCGGCGGCGACGGCTCGTTCCGCGGTCTTGTGGAGCTGAGCAAACAGGGTGTGAGCGTGGTGGGTGTTCCGGCAACGATCGACAACGACATTGTCTGCACTGACTATACGATCGGCTACGACACCGCCGCCAACACCGCCGTGGAGGCGATCGACCGCCTGCGCGACACGATGCAGTCGCACGAGCGCTGCTCCGTCGTGGAGGTCATGGGGCGCAACGCCGGTCATCTGGCGCTGTATGTCGGTCTGGCGACCGGCGCGACCGCTGTGCTCGTGCCGGAAAAGGGCGTAGATTTTGAACGGGACGTCATCGAACGTATCCGAGCGGCGCGGCTCGCGGGCAATACGCACTTTATGATCATCGTCGCCGAGGGCGCGGGCAGCGCCATCGAGATCGGCAAGGGCATCCACGAGGAGCTCGGTCTTGATCCGCGCGTGACCATTCTGGGACACATCCAGCGCGGCGGCACACCGTCGGCGCGCGACCGCGTGATGGCGACGCGTATGGGCTACCACGCTGTGCAGGCACTCGCGGAGGGCAAGACGAACCGCGTCATCTGCGCGCAGCAGGGCAAAATGGTGGACATCGACATTCTGGAAGGTCTTTCGATGAAGAAAACCATCAGCGAGCAGCAGTACGAGGTGCTCGAGGCAATGACGGGCATCGACAGCTAACGCCCACTTCCCTATTCAGTATAAAAATTCCCGGCAGTTCCCATGAACTGCCGGGAATTTTTATGCCTTTGGATGGTATTTGTTATAGACCGCCTTGAGGTTCTGCTTGACGAGCTGCGCGTAGACCTGTGTGGAAGAAATATCGCTGTGACCCAGCATTTCCTGAATGGCGTGCAGATCCGCGCCGTTTTCCAGCAGGTGCGCGGCGAAGCTGTGGCGCAGGGTGTGCGGCGTGATGTCCTTGTCGATCTGCGCCTTTTCCTGATAGTATTTGATGATCTTCCAAAAGCCCTGGCGGCTCATGCGCTCGCCGGAGACGTTGACAAACAGCGACTGCTCCGTGGGCGAGGCGATCATTTTCGGGCGGATGTTGGTGATGTAGTCGTGCAACACCTGAAGCGCCTCGGGATAGAGCGGGATGATGCGCATTTTTCCACCGCCCTCGCAGCGGAGAAAGCCGCCGGCAATGCTGACGTCGTCCACATTCAGACCGATCAGCTCGCTGACGCGGATGCCGGTGGCATACAGAACCTCCAGCATCGCCTTGTCGCGGCAGCCCTTCATATCGCCGCGCTTCGGCTGCTGCAAAAGCAGCTCCACCTCTTTGCCGGTGAGGATCTGCGGCAGCTTCTTTTCCGTCTTTTCGACCTTGATATTCGTGACGGGGTTGGCGTCGAGCTCATCCTCGCTCAGGGCGAATATGTACAGGCTCTTGAGCGACGCGAGGCTGCGCGAAATGGTCGCCGGAGATTTGCCCTGATCGTGCAGCCAGGTCATGTAGTCCGACACCGTCTGCTGCGTGGCGTCGAGGACCTCCACACCGGCGCTCAGCAAATATGACGCATACTGACGGATGTCGCGCATATACGACGAGACCGTGTTATCCGATGCGTGTTTGACATGAACGAGATACTCTTCATATCGGCTGATAATGTTTGCCATCGGGATGTCCTTCCAATTCGCAAGCCTGTTCAAAAACAGCATCCTGCGCTTTTCTGCAAAAACGCAGGAATGACGCCACAATATCTTGTGTCTTGCAGCTGTGATCGAACGGTTTTCGGCAAAAATCGCTCCGTAAAACCGGGCAGGCACTCTCGCCCGCCCACGCAGGACAGGATCGGCGGCGTGTTCTGCGCTGCACCGTGCGGGATTATCGCTACCTGCTCTGCTATACGGAAGCTTAGTTAATATACCGCAAACAAACTGAAATAGCAAGGAAAATCGGAATAATTTCTAAAATTTGTTGATTATGTCAAAAGATTATGTAAAGTACATTATGTAAATTCAGCAACGAGATTGACGCTCGCATAGGCGAAGCAGCGCGTTTTCCACCACATCTGGTGTAGTCGCACCGCTCAGTACGCCAAATGTTGCATTTTGCAGGATTTGATTCATAAATATAGTGAGTGTAAATCATATTTACCTATTGTCAAAATGCAGGAGCGCCGTCATCTTTTGTGGCGGGCGTAGGTGCGCCTTTTGCGCATTGTCAGCAGACACCCCAATGCAGACGCCGGGAGTGCGGTGAGAAGCGTCACCGGCACGGCGGACTGCTCGCCCGGAAAGGCGACAAGCGTGAGCACGAACAGCACAGCCAGCACGCACGCTGCCGGAATCAGCGCGCAGAGCAGCTTCTTCTCCCCTGCCTGCCGTGCCGCCTGCGCGCCCGTGATGAGCGCCGCCAGCCCCAGCGCGGTCACGGATGCCGCCGGGACGGCGCTCTGCGGCACGATGCCACCCATCACGAGCGCAGCACCGACCGCGCACAGGACCGCTGTGAGCGCCGCGAGCAGCAGGACACTGCGAGCCAGTCCCCTGCCCTTCCCGACCGGCTTGGTTTTTGATCTTGTCCGTTTCATGGTCATTCCCCCTTTTGCTGCCAGTCTATTCGGCAGCAGGAGGCGTTATGCCTTAACAGACAGAAAAAGCCGGGAAGCGGCGCTTCCCGGCTTTTCGATGATTTACTTGGATTTCTTTGCCTTCTTTTCGGCTTCCTTTTTGGCGCGCTCTTCCTTACGGGCTGCAAGGGCGGCTGCCTTCTGCTTGGCAGCTTCCTTTTCCGCCGTGTTGTTGCTGGAAACAGCGAACTTCGCAAACTCGATGCGGACGCGGTCGGCGCTGGTCTCGAGGACGAGCGAGTCCTCCTTCACGCTGACGATGTCGCCGATGACGCCGCCGATGGTGGTGATGTTATCGCCGACCTTCAGGGAGTTGCGCATCTGCTGCGCTTCTTTCTTGCGCTTGTTCTCGGGGCGGATCATGAAGAAATAGAACACAGCGATCAGAACGACGAACATCAGGATCGTGCTGCCGCCGCTGGCTGCGGCAGTCGTGCCGCTGGACAGGAACAGATTCATTGCGTTTCCTCCGTAATTTTAGTTTCGGAGCAACCGCCCCGAAGGAAACCGCTGCGCGGTTTAACTTTTTTATTATAACGGGCAGCCGGGCATAATGCAAGCCGTTCGCGAGAATTTTGAAAAAAATCTTCTGTATGTTCAGATCCTGCGGTCAAGCTTCTCGGAATACTCCGCGCGGAACTGCGCAAATGTGCCGTCATCCAGCGCGTCCCGGATGCGCGCGAGGAGCGTGTTGTAGAAATACAGATTGTGCATCACGCCCAGTCGCATGGCAAGCATTTCGTCCGCCTTGAACAGGTGGTGCAGGTATGCGCGCGAGAAACGGCGGCAGACCGGGCAGCCGCAGTCCGGGTCGATCGGGCGTTCGTCGAGTGTATACCTGGCGTTTTTCATGTTGATCGCGCCGGACCAGGTGAACAGCCGCCCGTGCCGCGCGTTGCGCGCGGGCATGACGCAGTCGAAAAAGTCCACGCCGCGCGCGACCGCCTCGATGATGTTCGACGGCGTGCCGACGCCCATCAGATACCGCGGGCGGTCCTTGGGCATATGCGGCTCGACGGCTTCGAGGATACGGTACATCGTCTGCGTATCCTCGCCGACGGCGAGCCCCCCGATGGCGTAGCCCGGCAGGTCGAGCTTGGCGATCTGCTTCATGTGCCACACGCGCAGGTCCTCAAATGTCGCGCCCTGATTGATGCCCCAGAGCTGCTGCGCGGGGTTGACCGCGTCCGGCTCGGCGTTGTACTTTGCCAGCGCTGCCTTGCAGCGCACGAGCCAGCGCGCCGTGCGCTCGCAGGATGCTTTGGCATACGGATACGTCGCGGGGTTTTCCACGCACTCGTCAAACGCCATGGCGATGTCCGAGCCAAGATTCGACTGGATACGCATGCTTTCCTCGGGACCCATGAAAACGCGATGCCCGTCGATGTGTGAGGCGAACGTCACGCCCTCTTCCCTGATCTGGCGGAGCTTTGCAAGTGAGAATACCTGAAAGCCGCCGGAATCGGTCAGGATCGGACCGTTCCAGGTCATGAATTTGTGGATGCCGCCGAGCTTGCGCACGACCTCGTCGCCCGGGCGCAGATGCAGATGGTAGGTGTTGGACAGCTCGACCTGCGTGCCGATGCGCTCCAGGTCCTCGGCGCTCAGCGCGCCCTTGATCGCCGCCTGCGTGCCGACGTTCATAAATACCGGAGTCTGGACCGTGCCGTGTGCGCAGGAAAATTCCCCGCGCCGCGCCGCGCCCTCCTGTTTGAAAAGTTTGAACATAATTACCTCATTGGATGCATAGGGTGTCAGTGGATTTGAGTTCGCTTTCGGAATGCTCAGGCGATCCCCGCCGTCTCCACTGAATGCTCATATAAATATTCCGGCGCTATGTCAATGTCGCTGTCATTCCAGACTGTCACGCCATAGTCGATGTAAGCACCCGCGAACGTGTGCTCACCGGCGAGCGGCGTAAATGCCATCTGATTCAGCAGCGGCGTGAAGTCAAAGAATTCGCCGTCCACACCAACTGATGCCTCGTATTCGTTGTATTACACATAAAAATGCGGTTTATGGTGCTTGTCGGTATCGCTGAAGATCATTTTAATCACGATGTTATAGAATCCGCAAAGCTCCGGCATCGTCGTTCCTCCCATTCAGTGCTGTTCTTCCACATACAGTCTATACCGCCATGCGGCGTGCTGCCAATATCATAAACGCGCACCGAAAAAACATTCAGTAGATGTACATAGCATCGCCGAACGAAAAAAATCTGTAGCGCTCCTGCACGGCGATCCTGTATGCGTTCAAGATCTTTTCGCGCCCGGCGAAGGCGGAGACCAGCATGACGAGCGTGCTCTCGGGCAGGTGGAAGTTCGTGATAAGCGCATCCATTGCCTTGAAGCGGTAGCCGGGGTAGATGAAAATATCCGTCCACGCGGAGCGCGCGGCGAAATGCCCGTTCTCGTCCGCAAGCGATTCGATCGTGCGGCAGGAGGTTGTGCCCACGCACACGATGCGCCCGCCGGTTTCCCGCGTGCGGTTGAGCAGGTCGGCAGTTTCCTGCGAGATCATGCAGAACTCCGAGTGCATATGATGCTCCGTGACCTCCTCCGCCTTGACGGGGCGGAACGTGCCGAGCCCGACGTGCAGCGTAACATAGGCGAGGTTCACGCCCTTATCCTGAAGCGCTCGCAGCAGCTCCGGCGTAAAATGCAGCCCGGCGGTCGGCGCGGCGGCAGAGCCGTTCACACGGGAGTAGACCGTCTGATAGCGCTCCTGATCCTGCAATTCTTCCTTGATATACGGCGGCAGGGGCATTTTGCCGAGGCGTTCGAGCACTTCGAGGAAAATGCCCTCATAATGGAACTGCACGAGCTTGTTGCCGTCGTCGCGTTCGCCGACGACCGTGGCGGTCAGCTCGCCGTCGCCAAACGACAGCTCCGTGCCGGTGTGCGTTTTGCGGCCGGGCTTTGTGAGGCATTCCCAAACGCCGCCGCCTTCGTCCTTCAGCAGCAGCACCTCCACCGCGCCGCCGGTCGGCACGCGGTGCCCGAGCAGGCGCGCCGGCAGCACGCGCGAGTCGTTGAGAACTAAGCAGTCGCCCGGCTGGATGAGCTCCGCGATGTCGTAAAAATGCCGATGGGCGATCTCCCCTGTTTCGCGGTTCAGCGTCAGAAGCCGCGACGCGTCACGGCGCTCCAGCGGCGTCTGTGCGATGAGCTCCGGCGGCAGGTCATAGTAAAAATCGTGCGTTTTCAAAAGAAAAATCTCCTCGCTTTCCCGCGAATCTGTGCAGTTGGCACATTGACAGGCGCGGATGAGTGTGATATGATACTGACACGCTGGATGGACATTTGTCCGCGAATCGAAAACACACGCAGCAGTGTCCATAGCAAATATCATTATAATATATTATCAGCCCACAATCAACCGCAACTTTGCGGGATGTCAAAACGAAACGGAGCGAGGAAGTATGAAACAGTACAAAGTCGGGATCATCGGGGCAACGGGCATGGTCGGTCAGCGGTTCGTGCTGCTGTGCGCGCAGCATCCGTGGTTCAGGCTCACGGTGCTCGCCGCGAGCGAACACAGCGCGGGCAAGACCTATCGTGACGCCATCGGCAGCCGCTGGCACATGACGGATGCGATGCCGGACGCGGCAGCGGACATGATCGTGATGGACGCGGAAAAGGACGCGGAGAAGATCGCCGAGGCGGTCGATTTTGTGTTCTGCGCGGTCAACATGAAAAAAGACGAGATCAAGGCGCTCGAAGAGCGCTACGCCAAGCTGGAGTGCCCGGTGGTGTCCAACAACTCCGCGCACCGCTGGACGCCCGACGTGCCGATGGTCGTGCCGGAGATCAACGCCGACCACATCCGCATCCTTGACGCGCAGCGCAAGCGCCTCGGCACAAAGCGCGGCTTCATCGCCGTCAAGTCCAATTGCAGCCTGCAAAGCTACGTCCCGGCGCTGCATCCGCTGCTGAAATTCGGCATCGACCGCGCGCTGGTGTGCACCTATCAGGCGATCTCCGGCGCTGGTAAGACGTTTGAGACCTGGCCCGAGATGATCGACAACGTCATCCCCTACATCGGCGGTGAGGAAGAAAAGTCCGAGCAGGAGCCGCTGAAGCTCTGGGGACATGTCGACGGCGACCAGATCGTCTGCGCGGACGGTCCGTCCATCACCGCGCAGTGCCTGCGCGTGCCGTGCTCCGACGGGCACATGGCGGCGTGCTTTGTAAAATTCGCGGGCGAAAAGCCGTCCATCGACGAGATCAAGTCCATCTGGGCAAATTATCAGGGGCGCGCGCAGGAGCTGAAGCTCCCCTCCGCGCCGGTGCATTTCCTGCACTACTTTGAGGAAGCCGACCGCCCGCAGACCAGGCTTGACCGTATGCTCGAGGGCGGCATGGCGATCTCGATCGGTCGGCTGCGTGAGGATACGCAGTATGACTACAAGTTCGTGTGTCTGTCTCACAATACCCTGCGCGGCGCAGCGGGCGGCGCGGTGCTGCTGGCGGAGCTGCTGTGCGCAGAAGGATATATCACAACAAAATAAAGCGTAAAGGGGTCTTAGGATGAAGCAGCCTGTTTTTGAAGGCGTTGCGACCGCGCTGGTCACGCCCTTCCAAAGCAGTACCGTCGATTATCCAAAGCTCGAACAGCTGCTGGACTTTCAGCTTGCCAGCGGCGTGGACGCCATCGTTGTCTGCGGCACGACCGGCGAAGCCGCCACCATGACGCCGCAGGAGCAGCTCGGCGTGATCGCGCACTGCATCCGCTACGTCGCGGGGCGCTGCAAGGTCATCGCGGGCACGGGCAGCAATTCCACCGCCCACTGTCTGGAAACGAGCCGCGTTGCCGCGTCGATCGGCGCGGACGCGCTGCTGCTGGTCACGCCGTACTACAATAAATGTACGCAGGCGGGGCTCATCGCGCACTACCTGAGCATTGCCGACGCAGTGAACATCCCGGTCATTCTCTACAATGTCCCCAGCCGCACGGGCGTGGACATCAGCGTAGACACCTACCGTGTCCTCGCCGAGCACCCGAACATCGGCGGCGTGAAGGAAGCGTCGGCAAGCGTGTGCAAAACGGCGCGCATTCTGGACGCGTGCGGCGACCAGCTCCCCGTCTGGTCGGGAAATGACGACGAGGCTGTGCCGATGATGTCCGTGGGCGCAAAAGGGCTGATCTCCGTCCTGTCCAATATCCGCCCGAAGCAGACGCTGGAGATGATCCGCGCCTGTCAGCACGGCGATTTTGAAAAAGCCGGGCGGATGCAGGTGGCGCTGATGCCGCTCATCGACGCACTGTTCTGCGAGGTCAATCCCATCCCCGTGAAGCAGGCGCTGAATCTGGCGGGCTTTGACGTGGGTCTGCCCCGCCTGCCGCTCACGCCGCTCTCCGAGGCGAACATCCAGAGGCTCAAAACCCTGCTCGCGTCATAGGTACATACAGAAGAAGCCTTCGGTCGTTATCGACAGCGACCGAAGGCTTTTTCGTTATTTCACATTCTTTTTTCATGGCGGCGCTCCTCCCACGATTCGTGCGCTTCCTTCAGAAGCTCCGGCAGCGGGCGCGCTGTGCGCAGCGGGAAGAGGAAGTTCTTTCGCTCGCGCAGCTCCTCCTGCCGCTTCTGCACCTGTGATTTCAGTCGCTCGACGCGGATGACCACGTCGTGCTCGTCGGCAAACTGCCGCAGCTTGGACACCAGGTGCGCCGAGTACACCACGTCGATGGTGAACACGCCGAAGAAAAAGCCGATCACGAACGAAAACGCCAGATTTTCCGACAGCCAGCGCAGCGCTTCCAGAATATGCGGGTGCACGCAGAAATAATACACCGCGCTGATGACCGCCCAGAAGAAGGAAAACAGCGGGCAGATAAGCCCCTGAATGTTCCCCCAGCGGCGGCTGTAGTCCCACAGGCGGACGTGCAGCATTTTGAGCGACACAATGCCCGCGATATACTCGATGACCGTCATGCTCAGCGCCATCGCGGCAAAAAGCAGGATGCGCCCGCCCGCGGTGTGGACATTCCAGTGCTCGCCGAGCAGCGCCAGCAGATACAAAATGCACAGCC
This sequence comes from uncultured Bacillota bacterium, assembly GCA_937890735.1. GTDB lineage: Bacteria > Bacillota > Clostridia > Oscillospirales > Oscillospiraceae > CAG-170. Next base: position 3,885 of record CALACZ010000155.1, on the reverse strand, counting down.
CGAAGCCGTACAGCGGCACATAGGGACCGACGCAAAAGCCGGGGTTGATCCATTTATGCTCCGGGTTCGTGCCGGAGAAGAATTTGCGAAAAAACAGCTCCAGCACCCAGCCGAACGTCGAGCCGATGAAAAACAGATAGGCAAGGCAGAGAAAGAAATTCATACGCGTCCCTCCTGATCCGTCAGTGTTTCCAGCAGCAGCGCAAACATCGCCTGCGCCGCCTCCTCGCGCACCGCCGCGCGGTCGCCGGTCAGGTGCAGCTCCTGCACCAGACACCCGGCGGCGCGATCCAGCGCGATGTACACAAGCCCCACCGGGCGACCCGTACCGTCGCCGTCAGGTCCGGCAAGACCCGTCACGCTCACGGCGATGTCCGCGCCCAGCCGCCGCCGCGCGCCGCGCGCCATCTCCCCCGCCGTTTCGGCGGAGACGGCGGTGTGCAGGTCTAACGTCTCGCGCGAAACGCCGAGCACGCGGTGCTTTACCTCGTTCGTATAGCTGATCACGCCGCCCATATAGACGCTCGACGCGCCGGGGACGTCCGTGATGAGCTTGCCGACCAGCCCGCCAGTGCACGACTCCGCCGTGCAGAGCGTAAGATGGGCAGCATTCAGCGCTTGCAGCACCTCGGCTGCGCAAATTTTACGGCTGCTCATAGTAGCGGAGCTGCATTTTTTCGGTGTTCTCGATGGCGCGCGCCACGAGCGCGTTCACGTCGAGTTTTGCCTCCTCCGCCTCGACGAGTGCGAGGACAGGCTTCGTCTTGGGGTGCTTGGGCGTAAAGACGGTGCAGCAGTCCTCATACGGCAGGATGGACGTTTCCATCGTGCCGATCTTCCGCGCGCGGGTGACGATCTCCTCCTTATCCATGCCGATGAGCGGGTGGAAGATGGGCATCTGCACCACCGCGCCCGTGACCGCCATGGCGTCCATCGTCTGGCTGGCGACCTGACCGAGGTTTTCGCCGGTAACGAGGCTCTTTGCGCCGTGGTCGCGCCCGATGGCTTCGGCAATGCGCATCATAAACCGGCGCATGATGATGGTGAAATACTCCTCACGGCAGTGGTCGCGGATGGCTTCCTGGATCTCGGTAAAGCCGACGATGTCCAGCGTCATACGCCCGCAGTAGCGCGTCATGAGCCTCGCCAGCTCGATGACCTTTTCCTTGGCGCGCTCAGATGTGTACGGATATGAGAAGAAATGGATGGCTTCAATTTCCACGCCGCGTTTGGCGATCATATAGCCCGCGACCGGCGAATCGATGCCGCCGGAGAGCAGCAGTGCCGCCCGTCCGCCCGTGCCGGTGGGCAGTCCGCCCGCGCCGGGAACAGCCGGTCCGTGCACATAGGCGGCAAAATCGCGCACCTCGATGTTGACAATATACTCCGGGTCATGCACATCCACCGCAACATGCGGATACGCCTCAGCGATGCGTCCGCCGATCTCCTGCGAGATTTGGATGGAGTTGAGCGGGAAGGATTTGTCGGAGCGCTTGGACTCGACCTTGAAGCTCTTCGCGTTCGTCAGCTCGTCGCCGAGGTATTCCGTGACGGCGTGAAAGATCGCATCCAGCGTTTTATCACACGCGCGGCAGCGGCACATGGACGCAATGCCGAACAGCGTTCCGCACGCCTCCCATGCGCCGTCCAGATCGCACGCATCGTCCTGCGGCTCGATGTAGAGCGCGGACTGCATGATATAGACCTTGAAATTGCCGAAGCACGCCATCCGGCGGCGGGCGTTTTGCTTGAGCTTATCCTCAAACGTGCGGCGGTTCGCGCCCTTGAGGACGATCTCACCGAGCTTGAGCAGGAACATTTCTTTCATGACGGTTCTTCCTTTGTAAATAATAGTATATCAGTTCGTGCCGAATTTGAAGGAGCGGTACTGCACCGCCTCGGCGATGTGCTGCGGAGCGAGCTGCTCGTCCCCGGCGAGGTCGGCGATGGTGCGCGCCACGCGCAGCACGCGGTCATAGCTGCGGGCGGTCATTTGCAGGCGGTCGAATGCCGAGCGCATGAGCGCGGCGCAGGCTTCGTCGAGCTTGCAGCTCTCACGAAGCTGCTCGGGCGGCATCTGCGCATTGCACAGCGTACTGCCCGCGCCGAACCGCGCCCGCTGGCGCGCCCGCGCGGCGTTCACGCGCTCGCGGATGGCGCTGGACGGCTCTGCCGGGGTACGCCTGCGCAGATCGTCAAATTCGACCGCCGGGACTTCCACGATGAGGTCGATGCGATCGAGCATCGGTCCTGACACGCGCGAAAGATATTGATCGACCGACGCGCGCGAGCAGTGGCAGCGCCCGCTCGGGTCGCCGTACCAGCCGCATTTGCAGGGGTTCATCGCGCACACGAGCATGAACTCGCTGGGATAGGTCACCGAGCCCTGCACGCGCGAGATGGTGACCTTGCCGTCCTCGAGCGGCTGGCGCAGGACCTCCAGCGTGTCGCGCCGGAACTCCGGCAGCTCGTCGAGAAACAGCACGCCCTTGTGCGCCAGTGAGATCTCGCCCGGCTTCGGCGACGGTCCGCCGCCCGCCAGCGCCGCGGCGGAGACGGTATGGTGCGGGCTGCGGAACGGGCGCTCGGTCACGAGCGGGTGGCGCGCGTCCAGCATCCCGATGACGGAATAAATCTTTGTGACCTCCAGCGCCTCCTCGCGCGTCATATCCGGCAGGATGGACGGCAGGCGCTTGGAGAGCATACTTTTGCCCGAGCCCGGCGGACCGATGAGCAGGACGTTATGCCCGCCCGCGGCGGCGATCTCCAGCGCGCGCTTGACATTCTCCTGCCCCATCACGTCGCGGAAATCCGACAGTGCATCGGTATTTGGCGTGGGCTGCCACGGCTCGGCAGGCGTGAGCGGCGCTTCGCCTCGCAGGTGCTCCACAAGCTCCCGCACGGTGTGTACGCCGTAGACGGTCACGCCATCGGCAAGTGTCGCCTCGGCGGCGTTTTCCGCCGGGACGTAGAGCGTCCGGATGCCGAGCTCCCGCGCGGTGAGCGCCATGGGCAGCACGCCCGACACCGGGCGCAGGATGCCCTCCAGGCTGAGCTCTCCCAAAAAGGCGCTGGTCTTATCCGGCTGCTTGATGAGCTGCGACGCGCTGAGGATACCGAGCAGAATCGGCAGGTCGTACAGCGTGCCGGATTTTTTCGTCCCGGCGGGCGCGAGGTTGAGCGTGATGCGGCTGACGGGGAATTTGAAGCCGCAGTTTTTGATGGCGGCGCGCACACGCTCGCGCGCCTCCTTGACCGCCGCGTCCGGCAGCCCCACGACGTCGAACGCTGGAAGCCCGGTGGTGATGTAGCACTCCACCTCGACCTCATAGCCGCCGATGCCCTGAATGCCAAGAGAACGGATATGGCTGAACATAGCGCACCTCCGCAAATTCATTGTGCGTATATGATAGCGCATTTTGCCGAAAAAACCAACAGGAAAAATGCGTGAGAGGCGATCTTTTGCGCGGGATCGTCGAAAGTTGTGCGCACAGCGCGGAATTTTCATTTACATTGTACAAATTTTGTGCTATGATGACCCTGTACGATTTTATAATTACTAGGAGGTAATTGAAATTGGCTCGTAAGTTCAAAACAATGGATGGCAACAATGCCGCCGCGCACGTTTCGTATGCGTTTACGGAAGTGGCGGGCATTTACCCCATCACGCCGTCGTCCCCGATGGCGGACTTTGTGGATCAGTGGTCCGCGGCTGGTCTGAAGAATATCTTCGGCACGACCGTCAAGGTCGCTGAGATGCAGTCCGAAGCGGGCGCGTCCGGCACGGTGCACGGCTCTCTCGGCGCTGGCGCGCTGACCACCACCTACACCGCGTCCCAGGGTCTGCTGCTGATGATCCCGAATATGTACAAGATCGCGGCAGAG
>CALACZ010000154.1 GCA_937890735.1 uncultured Bacillota bacterium | reverse complement strand
GAAGTCGGAGGATACCATATGTCCTTTTACAAGCGCCGACCGGATATTATCATCAAAAACGGCACGATCGTGGACGGCACGGGCGACCTGCCTTATTTTGCGGACATCGCCATCCTCGGCGACAAGATCGACTACATCGGCGACCTGCGGGGCGTTTGTGCGCCGCTCGTCATCGACGCGCACCATAAATACGTCACCCCCGGCTTTATTGACCCGCACACGCATTCCGACTGGTCCATCTGGGCAAACCCGCGCGCGGAGAGCTCCGTCCGGCAGGGCGTGACGACCGAGGTATTCGGCAACTGCGGCTATTCGCTGCGCCACATTCTGGACGGCATTCCCTTTGACCCGGCGGGCGACGGCGTCCGCTGCGCGTATGACTACGGCTGCGCGCCCATCCCGCGCGGGAGCATGGCGGCGGTGCTGGATAAAATGGATGCGATGGGCGCGTCCATGAATACCGTCTGGCTGTGCGGGCATAACTCGCTGCGAAAGCTCGCGGGGCTGTACGCCCCCGACTATACGCCCGAGCAGTTTGACACCATGGCGGCATTTTTGCGCGAAGCGCTGGAGGCGGGCTTTGCGGGCTTCTCGACGGGGCTGGAATTTGTCCCCGGCATCACCTCCCGCCCGGAGGAGGTCGAGCGCCTCGCCATGATCGCGGCGGAATACGACGCGAACTACTCCACGCATATGCGCGACGAGGGAACGTACATTCTGGAAGCCATCAACGAGTTTTTGAACGTCATCCGCAAAACGGGTCTGCGCGGCACCATCTCGCACCTGAACGTCAAATATGACAACGGCATCCCGAATGAATATCTGCAAAAGGGGATGCAGATGCTCAAGGATGCGCGCAGCATCGAGCATCTGAACGTGCTGTGCGATATGCTGCCGACGTGCTTCGCCACCGGCGACGCGCTGGCGATGATGCCGCCCTGGCTGTACGCAAACGGCTGGGAAGAGGCGCAGAAAACGCTCCGCGACCCCGCCGGGCGCGAGAAGGTCAAGGGTGACATGAACCGCTACTGGCGCTTTCTCGCCGCCGGGCAGTGGGACAGGCTTCTGTTTGTGCAGCCGCCGTATCAGCCCGAGATCGCCAACACGCCGTTCGGCGAGCTGGCGAAGCAGCGCGGGCGCGCGCCGGACGATCTGTTTCTGGACATCCTCGCCGAAGCCCCGTCGCTGGAGGCGGCGCAGTCGATTTTGATGCAGGGCACGGTGTTCAAGGAGCAGACCATGATTGACAGCGTCGTGACCGACCCCATTTATATGTGGCAGAGCGACGGCACGGTCACGGTGGAGGAAGGCGAGCTTGCCCGCCGGACGGCGAACGTGCAGAACTATATGTCCATCACCTATTTCTTCACGCGCTACGTCCGCGACCTCGGCGCGATCTCCATGCCCGAGGCGGTCCGCAAGGCGACGTCCATGCCCGCCAAGCACTTCCGGCTGGAGGGGCGTGGCGTGCTGGAGGTCGGCAATTACGCCGACATCAACGTCTTTGACCTGAACGCGCTGAAGGTCAACTCGACGTTCTCCGACGTCTGCCGCTATTCCAGCGGTATGGACTATGTGATCGTCAACGGCACGCCCGTCCTCGCAAACGGCGAGCACACCGGCGCGCGCTCCGGCAGAGCCCTGCGCCACCTGCCGAAAAAGTAATCACAAAATCGCCGCCCGCCTGGCTTTCCCGGCGGGCGGTTTTGTTTGTGTTGCGCACACGCGCCCGGTGTGGTATACTGACTAAGTTAAAAGGAGGGGTGTGCCCATGCGGAACGTTTTGGAATATCTGGAGCGCACGGCAGCGCGCGTGCCGGACAAGACCGCGTTTGCCGATGAGGCGCACGTGCTCACATTCTCGCAGCTGCTCGCGGGCTCGCGCGCGGTCGGGACGCTTGTGGCGCGGCGCGCCGAAAAAAACTGCCCCGTGGGCGTGCTCGTCGGGCGCGATGCGTATACGCCGCTGGGCTTTTTCGCGGCGCTGCAAGCCGGGTGCTGCTATGTCCCGCTCGACCCGCAGATGCCCGCCGCGCGGCTGGACGCGATTTTGCGTCAGCTCGACCCGGCAGTCATTTTGTATACGCAGGAAAGCGCGAAGATCGCCGCGCAGCTCGGCTGCCCCGTTCTCAGCATCGAGGATAACCTGAACGCGGACGTTGACGCCGCACTTTTGGCGGCGCGGCGCAGCGCCGTGCTGGACACTGACCCGGTGTATATCATCTTCACCTCCGGCTCTACGGGCGTGCCCAAGGGCATCGCCTGCCACCACCGGGGCGTGATCGACCTTGCCGACTGGCTGGCGGGCGCGGCGGAATTTTCGCCGGACGACGTGCTGGGCAATCAGGCGCCGTTCTACTTTGACGGCTCGGTCAAGGATCTGTATATCTGCGTTTCGTGCGGGCTGACGTGTCATATCCTGCCGAAAAAGCTGTTTTTGTTCCCGAAATTACTCATCGAATCTCTCAATACGCACGGCGTGACGGCGCTGCAATGGGCGACGTCGGCGTTTCACTTAGTTGCTGCGTCGGGTGTGCTGGAAAAATACCGCCCCGAAAGCGTGCGAAAAGTCCTGCTCGGCGGCGAGGCGCTGCTGGCGCGCGATGTGAACATCTGGCGCGCGGCGCTGCCCGACGCGCAGTACTATAACCTCTATGGACCGACCGAGGCGACGGTGGACGCACTGTGGTATCGCGTGGACCGCGACTTTGCCGACCATGAAGCCATCCCCGCGGGCAGACCCTGCGCGAATAAGGACGTATTTCTGCTGGACGAGCACCGGCAGCCGGTCAAGCCGGGGCAGCCGGGCGAAATTTGCATCCGCGGCACGGGGCTGGCGCTGGGCTATTACAACGACCCCGAAAAGACCGCCGCCGCGTTCATCCAGAACCCGCTGCAAAAAAATTACCCCGAGCGCATCTACTGCACGGGCGATATTGCCGTGCAGGATGCGGACGGGCTGTTTATTTTCCAGTCCCGGCAGGACGGGCAGGTCAAGCACATGGGCTACCGCATCGAGCTGGGCGAGATCGAGCGCGCGCTCGCGTCCTGCCCCGGAATTTCCGACGCGGCGTGCCTGTTTGACGCAAACAAGGACGCCATCGTCTGCTGCTACGCAGGCGGCGCGACCCCGGCGGAAATTCTGGCGCACCTGCGCACGCTCGTGCCGAAATATATGTTCCCGAACGTGTTTTGCGCGCGCGAGCGCCTGCCGCACAATCAGAACGGCAAGATCGACCGCGCGGCGCTCAAAAAGGACTGTCTCGATGGATAAGATCACCGATTTTGCCGCGCTGCGCGCGGCGCAGAGCGCGTGCCTGCGCCCGGGGCTCGTCACGAACTGTGTGCTGCCCGCGCAAGCGCTGCGCGAGCTGTGCGAGAGCGGGCGATTATTCGCCGAGCGCACAGACGGCGGGCTGTTCCTGCTGGCGCGCGGGGCGACGGACCGATTCTATTTTTACACCACCGACCCCAAGACCGCGCCGCGCCTCGCACTGCCGGAGGGCACGGTGTGCGAGTACCCCTTTGCCGGCGCGCCCGCGCTGCCGGAGGATTGGTTCGCCGCGCCCGGCTTTTGCCGCGTGCTCACGCGCGAGCGCCGGACGCGCCCGGCGGGTGATGCGCCCGCAGGACTGCCTCCATGCGAAGAAATTTCCGCGCAGGCGGCGCTGGATATTTTGAATGCCTGCTTCCCGCGCGATACCAGCTGCATTCCGTCGCTGCCTGAATTGGAGCTGGCGGCTGCCGAAGGTCGGCTGCTGGGCGCAGAACAAGCCGCCGTGCTGCACGCAAAGCCCGATCGCGGCGCGATGGAGCTGCGGCATCTCGCCGTGCTGCCCGACGCGCGCGGGCGGGGACTCGCGTCCGCGCTGGTGCGGGACTTCTGCGCGCGCTTCGGCGCGCAGACCTGCCGCGTGTGGGTGGCGCGGGACAACGCCGCCGCGCGGCGCATTTACGAACAAAACGGATTTTTGCCGGACGGGCGCATGGCGCAGGTCTGGCGGATAGAAAGGAAGCACTGACATGGAACAGCTTTTGGACATTTTGCAGCAGACGTGCCCCGGCATCGACTTTACCGCGTCCGACCACCTGATCGACGACGGCATCATCGACTCGCTCGACCTCGTCACGCTCGTGACCGTGCTGATGGACGAGTACGATGTGGAAATTTCGGTCGATGACCTCGTGCCGGAGAATTTCAACTCCGTGCAGGCGATCTACGACCTCATCGAGCGCGCAAAGAGTTAAGGTATGTCCTTTACGTCGCTGACGTTCCTCGCGTTTTTAGCGGGGCTGATCGTTTTATACTACATTCTGCCGCGCAAGTGCCAGTGGGCGCTGCTGCTTGCGGCGAGCTGCGCGTTTTACCTGTGCGGCGGCGCGAAAACGATCGGCTACCTCGCCTTCACCGCCCTGACGACCTACACCGCCGGGCGGCGTTTGGGCGTGCTGAACACGCGCTGGAAGGCGCTGGACGCGCAGGAGAAAAAGACGCGCAAGCGCGCGCACGACCGGCGGCGCAAGGGCGTGGTGTGGCTGGTGTGCCTGTTGAATTTCGGCGTGCTGTTCGCGCTCAAATACTGGGCGTTCCTCGCCGAGGCGCTCTTGCGCCGGACGGGGCTGCACATTTTTGCGCCGGAACTGCTCATGCCCGTGGGCGTGTCGTTTTACACGTTCCAGTCCATCGGCTATGTGGTGGACTGCTATCGCGGCAAGGTGCAGCCGCAGAAAAATTTTGCAAAATACGCGCTGTTCGTGTCGTTTTTCCCGCAGATCGTGCAGGGACCGATCGGGCGCTACGACGCGCTCGCGCCGCAGCTTCTGGCAGAGCACGAACTGGACTGGGAGAATATCCGCGGCGGCTTGCAGCTCGCCCTGTGGGGCTATTTTAAGAAGCTGCTGCTCGCCGAGCGCACGGCGGCGCTGGTGAATACGGTGTTTGCATCGCCCGAAACTTACGGCGGCGCGGTGCTGGTGCTGGGCGTGTTCGGCTACTGCGTGCAGCTCTACTGCGATTTTTCCGGCGGTATCGACATTTCACGCGGCACGGCGCAGATGCTCGGCATCACCATGGCGGAAAATTTCCAGCGCCCGATCTTTGCCCGCAGCCTGACGGAATACTGGCGGCGCTGGCACATCTCGCTCGGCAGCTGGATGCGCGACTATGTGTTCTATCCGCTGGCGCTCTCGCGCCCGTTCCGGGCGCTGGGGTCGTTCGCCCGCAAGCATTTTCGCGGGATGCTGAGCAAAATTTTTGCCACGTCCATGGCGACGTTCGTGGTGTATTTCATCATCGGCGTCTGGCACGGGGCGAATTTCCGCTACCTCGCGTTCGGACTGTATAACGGCGTGCTCATCACGGCGGCGCTGCTTTTAGAGCCGCTTTTTGTGCGCGTGCGCGAAAAGCTCCCCCTCTGCTGGGACGGCTGGCTGTGGCGCGGCGTGCAGATGCTGCGCACGGGCGCGATCGTGTTCATCGGGCGCTACATCACCCGCGCGCCCCGGCTCACCACCGCGCTTTCGATGCTGCGGCGGTCGGTGACGGATTTTTCGCTTTCGCAGCTTCGCGGCGGCGCGCTGTTCTCGCTCGGCATGACAAAGGCTGATTGGCTCGTCGTGCTGGCGGGGCTGTTCGTCCTGCTGGCGGTGGAGATGTATCAGGAGCGCGGCGGCGGCGCACGCGCGCTTCTTGCGCGGCAAAAGCCCGCTGTACAGGGGTTCGTGACGCTCGCGTGGCTGGCGGCGCTGCTGCTCGGCGCGCTGGGCGGCTACACCGGCGCGGGCTTCATCTATGCCCAATATTGAGAGGAGGCATATCGGGATGAAAGCAAAAAGCTGGGTCGTGATGTGCCTGCTGCTGGCGCTGGCGCTGGTGCTGGCGGTGGCGGCGCTGAACTTTTTTGTCGATCCGTTCGGCGTGTTCGGTCAGAACGTCTGGTATTCCTACGCCGAGACGCTCAATCCCCGCGTGGGCAAGACCGCGTACCTGATGGAGCACGCGGACGAGTACGATTCGTACCTCGTCGGCTGCTCGTCCACCAGCTCATACCCCGTAGAGGAGCTGAACGAGTATCTGGACGCAAAATTCTACAACACCATCGTCTACGGCGCGGATATGCAGGACACGCGCCTGACGGTCGAGTGGCTGCTGAAAAACTGCACCGTCAAAAACATCGTCCTCAATGTCTACATCGACAACGGTCTGACCTGGGCCACGGGCGAGGATTCGCTCAGCTACAAGCTGCACGAGGCGGTGAGCGGCGCGGGAAAGGTCGGATTTTACGGCGGCTACCTGCTGGCAAGCCCGCAGTACGCGCTCGATAAAATAAAGGCGCAGCAGGACGATCTCGTGCTCCCACAGAGCTACAACGTTTTTGACGAGCAGACCGGCGCGTATGACAAGCGCGCGCGGGACGTAGAGAACATCGGCTCTCTTGAGCGCTATTACGAGAGCTACCCCGTGTTTACGAATTACCCGCAAGGACCGTCGCAGCTCGGCTACACGGACGCGTGTATGCAGGACGTGGCGGCGATCGCAGCGCTGTGCCGGGACGCGGGCGTGCAGCTGTATGTGGTCTGCGCGCCGGTCTACCGCGACTATTTTGAGGGCTACAGCGCCGAGGCGATCACGGATTTTTACACCAAGCTCGCCGCTGTGACAGACTATTGGGATTTTTCCTACAGCTCCGTGAGCTGTGATGCACGTTATTTTTACGACGCGACGCATTTCCGCAACGACGTCGGGCGCATGGCGCTGGCGCGGATGTTCGGGGACGACTCTGTCTACATCCCGGACGATCTCGGCGTGTATGTGACGCGGGAGAACGCGGAGGCGCACGCGCAGACGCTCTGCGCGCACGAAGCTGCCGCCGACACGGCGGCGTATACGAAAGACCTGCCTGTCCTCATGTATCACGATCTGCTGGCGGAGGACGACGGCACGGGCGCGATGACCGCCGAAATTTTTGACGAGCAGATGCAGGCGCTGCAAAGCGCGGGCTACACGACCGTGAGCCTGGACGAGGTTTATGACTACGTTTATCACGGCGCGGAGCTGCCCGAAAAGCCCATTCTCATCACGTTTGACGACGGCTACCGCAGCAATTACGAGCTTGCCTATCCCATTCTGCAAAAATACGGCATGAAGGCGGCAATGTTCGTCATCGGCGTGTCGGTCGGGAAGGACACCTATAAAGATACCGGCGTTTCCATCACGCCGCACTTTTCTTATGAGCAGGCGCGGGAGATGATCGCGTCCGGGCTGATCACGATCGGCAGCCACACCTATGACCTGCACCAGTCGCCGCAGCTCGACGACGCGCCCGTGCGCGAGACGGCGGGCATCCTGCCCGGCGAGAGCCAGGCAGACTACGCCGTTGTGTTCTCCGACGATCTGGCGCAGTCGATGCAGACGATCTTTGCCGAGACGGGGCAGCCCGTCACGGCGCTGGCGTATCCCGAGGGCGTGTACACCACGCTTTCGCAGGTGCTCTGCCGCGAGGCGGGGCTGCTGGCTACGTTTTCAAGCGACGCGCACAGCAACACCCTCGTGCGCGGGCTGGCGCAGTGCCTGTACGCCATGGGGCGCTACAGCGTGACCCCGTGCTCCGGCGCGGAACTCATCGCTCTGCTGGACGGCGCAGAATAACGCAATTTCGGGCTGCGAAAAAGCAGCCCGAATATTTTACGCAAACCCCGTTGACTTCCCAATTTTTCCGCCGTATACTGCAAATATAGAATCAACAAGGAGGGTTCACTATGGTCAGTTCCATCTACAAAAAGGCGTTTGCCGTGCTGAAGAAAAAGCCGGTCACGCTGTGGGGCATTTCGCTGCTGTGCGCGCTGCTGGAGCTTCTGGCGTTCATCGGCTTTGGCGCAGTGCCTGTCGGCGCGTTCATCGTGGCGTGGGCGCTGGAGGCGGGCATGGCAATGATCTATCTCAACAGCTACCGCACGGGTCTCAAGCCCAAGAGCACCTACCTCTTTGCTGCGTTCAAAAAAGACCGCTTCTGGCGCGTCGTCGGCGGTCTTGCGTGGATGGAGCTGTGGATCTTCCTGTGGGCGCTGATCCCGATCGTGGGCATCGTGTTCGCCGTCATCCGCGCGTATGAATACCGCTTTACGCCCTATATCCTCATGACGCGCGACGACGTGAAGGCGACCGACGCCATCAAAATTTCCAAGCAGATGACCATGGGCTACAAGGGCAAGATGTTCTGGGCGGATGTGCTGATCTGCCTGCTGTACCTGGCGGCGGCGCTCGTGCTGCTCATCCTCTCGCTCATTCCGTTCCTCGGTGTCCTGTTCCGCATCGCAAATACGCTGCTGAGTATCGCCTTCAGCCTGTTTGCGCCGCTGTTCCTCGGCATCGTGCAGGCGGCGTTCTATGTGGAGGTACAGTCCGCCCCCGCCGCGCCCGTCAAGCAGACCCCGCCGACCATTCCTGCGCCGCCCGCGCCCGCTGCACCCGCAGCCCCGGTCACGCCGGTCGCCCCCGAAGCACCCGTGACGGAGACCCCGGCGGAAGAAGCTCCGGCAGAGGAAGCGCCCGCCGAACCCCCGGCAGAGGACGCTCCCGCAGACGCTCCCGCGGAGACTGTGCCTGAAGCGCCCCGCGCCCGCTTCTGCCCGAATTGCGGTCGCGCATTTGCCCCCGCCGACCGCTTCTGCCAGTCCTGCGGCACGCCCGCTCCGAATATTCCGTGAATAAACCTCGCCCCGAAACCAGACGGTTTTGGGGCGATGCAGACTGTCAAAAAGCCTCGCAGAGTTTTGCGCCCGCAGGCGCAAAAATGATTCGGATCATTTTCTG
>CALACZ010000153.1 GCA_937890735.1 uncultured Bacillota bacterium | reverse complement strand
GCTTCCCCTGGGGGAAGCTGTCAGCCGAAGGCTGACTGATGAGGGTCGGGGAGCAGTTGCGTTTTGGAACAACTGCAAAGCTATTCGTAAATGCTCCCCGACCCTCATCCGGCGCTTCGCGCCACCTTCCCCGAGGGGAAGGCATAGGGTGCATACCGCCCGCTCGTGCGTACAAATTTTCTTTCTGCCAACCAGCGGGAGGGGCAAGCCCCTCCCCTGCGTTACGACGAAACGCGGGGAACGGGCTGTACATTTTCCGCACAATGCGCTATAATAGCGCTAACTATACCACTTTTATGGACAGAGGACGGAATTTATGGAGCATCGTATGGAAATCCTGCCGGGGGTGTTTCTGACCGCCGTGCGGACGGAAAAATTCAAGACGGGCTGCTGCAGCCTGAACCTGCTGCGCCCGATGGCGCGGGCGGAGGCGGCGGCGAACGCGCTCATCCCGAGCGTGCTGCTGCGCGCCACGGCGCGTCATCCCGACATCCGCAGCATCTCCGCCCATCTCGACGAGCTGTACGGCGCGAGCCTCGGCTCGCTCGTGCGCAAAAAGGGCGAGGTGCAGACCACCGGCTTTTTTGCCGATTTTATTGAGGACCGCTTCGCGGGCGCGCCCGTGTTCCGCCAGACGGCGGAGTTTCTGGGCGAGGTTTTGCTCGATCCGGCTCTCGAAAACGGCGCGTTTTTGCCGGACACGGTCAGCGGCGAGCGGCTGAATCTGGAAAACACCATCGCCGCCCGCATCAACGACAAGCGCACCTGGGCGACGAGCGAGCTGCTGCGCGTGATGTGCGCGAACGAAGCCTACGGCGTGCCGCGCCTCGGCGAACTCGAAGACGTGCGCGCGCTGGATGAAAAATCGCTTTACGCGCACTACCGCGAGCTGCTCACGCACTCGCAGGTGGAAATTTTCTATATGGGCAGCCAGTCGCCCGACGCGGCGGCAGAGGTGTTCCGCGATGTGCTGCGCGATCTGCCGCGCGGCGAGATCACGCCCTGCGGGACGGTGGTCGTGCCGAAGGCGGACGTGGTGCGCAGCGAAGAGCGCGCGCTGGACGTGACGCAGGGCAAGCTCGTGCTCGGCTTCCGCACGGGCTGCACACTGACGGACCGTGAGTTCCCGGCGCTTCTGATGATGAACGCCATCTACGGCGGCGGCATTACGAGCAAGCTCTTTATGAAGGTGCGCGAGGAGCTGTCGCTGTGCTACTACGCGATGTCCACACTCGAAAAATTCAAGGGCGTGATGCTCGTCTCGTCCGGCATCGACTGCGCGCAGCGGGACGTGGCGCAGGCGGAAATTCTGCGCCAGCTCGACGCGGTGCGCGCGGGCGACATCTCGGACTATGAGTTCGAGTCCGCGCGGCGGTATCTGCGCTCCAGCCTCAGCACGGGGATGGACAGCCCCGGACGGCTCGACGATTTCCAGATGGGTCAGATCATCGCCGGGCAGCCGGACACGATGCAGGCGCTCTCCGAGCGCATCGCGCGCGTCACGAAGGACGACGTCGCCGCCGCTGCGCGGCGCGTGAGCCTGGACACGGTATTTTTCCTCAAGGGGGTGCAGGCATGAAGCGGATCGACTATCCCGAGCTGCACGACGGGTTTTTTGAAGAAATTCTCCCGAACGGGCTGCGCGTGCGCGTGCTGCCGCGGCCCGGCTTTGCGCGGAAATTTGCATTTCTGGCGGTGGATTTCGGCTCGAATGACCGCGATTTTACGCTGGACGGGGAGAAATTCCACGTCCCGGCGGGCATCGCGCACTATCTGGAGCACAAGATGTTCGACCTGCCGGAGGGCAATGCGATGGAGCAGTTCGCCGCGCACGGCGGCGGCAACAACGCCTTTACGAACTACTCCATGACGGCGTATTACGTCGAGTGCACGGAGGAATTTGAGGAAAATCTCAAAATTCTGCTGCGCATGGTCACAACGCCGTATTTTACGCCCGAGAGCGTGGAAAAAGAGCGCGGCATCATCGCGCAGGAGATCAGAATGTACGAGGACAGCCCGGACAATGCCGTGTTCGAGAACCTGTTTGCCGTCATGTACCCGAAGCACCCCATCAGCGTGCCCGTTGCGGGCAGCGTGGAGAGCATCGCGGACATCACGCCGGAGCTGCTCTACGCCTGCTGCCGCGCGTTTTACACGCCGCAGAACATGATGCTGTGCGTCGTGGGCGACGTGGATGCAGAAGAAGTTGCGCGGCTTGCCCGCGAATACACCCCCGCGCCCGCGCCCGGCGGCGTGCGTTTGATCAGCGGCTGGTCCGGCGAATATTCTTGCGGGACGATGGAAAAGACCATGGAGGTCGCCATGCCGATGTTCGCGGCGGGCTTTGCCTCCGAGCCCATCGCGCCGCAAAATTCGCTGCGCGCCGAGATCGTGGGCGACCTCGCGGCGGAGGTGTTGGTGGGCGAATCGTCGCCGCTTTACCAGCGGCTGTATGAAAAGAGCCTCATCGACTCCGATTTTTCCTGCGGCTTTGAGCAGGTGCGCGGCGTGGGGCTTTTGGAGCTGTCGGGTGACAGCGAAGAGCCGGACACGGTCATCGGCGCGGTCATCGACGAAGCGGAGCGCATCGTGCGCGAGGGCGTGGACGCGGCGCAGCTCGAGCGCCTGCGGCGCTCCATGATCGGCAGGCGCACACGCGAGCTTGACAGCTTTGAGAGCACCTGCTACCGCATGAGTGCGTATTTCTTTGAGGGCGCGGAATATTTTGACTCCGTGCGCACCATCCAGTCGGTCACGGCGCAGGACATCACGGATTTCCTGCGCACAGTCTGCCGCCGCGACCGCCTGAGCGTTTCGTATATCCGCCCGAAGGAGGCATGAATATGTTTTTGACCGATCCCATCGTATTTCCGCACCTCGGCATCACGCTCGATCCGTCCCCTGCGGCGTTTTCCATCGGCGGGAAGGCGATCTACTGGTACGGCATCATCATCGCCGTGGGCTTTTTGCTGGCGTATGCGTATATGTCGCGCCGCGCGCCGCTCTACGGCTGCACGTCCGACGACGCGCTGGACGCGGTACTCTGGGCAGTGCCCATCGCGGTGGTATGCGCGCGGCTGTATTACTGCATTTTCTACTGGGAGCTGTACGCCGATAACCCCATCAAGATCCTCTACATCTGGGAGGGCGGGCTTGCCATCTACGGCGGCGTGATCGGCGGCATGGCGGTGCTGTTTTTCGTGGCGCGGCACAAAAAAATTCCGCCGCTGACGCTCATGGATCTCGCCGCGCTGCCGGTGATGATCGGGCAGATCTTCGGGCGCTGGGGGAATTTCTTTAACCGCGAAGCCTTCGGCGGCTACACCGACAATTTCCTCGCCATGCGCCTGCTGGAGAGCCATCTGCCCGCGCAGACCCGCGCCACCGAGGCGGGGCAGAAGCTGCTGGAAATGGCGAAAGCCGGCGGCTACGAGGGCTATATCCAGGTGCACCCGACGTTCCTCTATGAATCCGTGTGGAATCTCGTCGGCTTCATCGCGCTGCATTTTTACGCGAAAAAACGCAAATTCGACGGTGAAATTTTCCTCCTCTACCTCGCGTGGTACGGGCTGGGGCGCGTGTGGATCGAAGGGCTGCGGACGGACAGTCTGTATCTGTTCGGCACGGGCATCCGCGTCAGCCAGCTGCTCGCGGGGGTGATGGTCCTCGCCGGCGGCGGCGTCGTCGCCTATGTCCGCCTGCGCAAAAAGCCCGACGGCTCGCAGCTGTATGTGAACCGCAAAGCTGCCGAAGAGGCGGCAGAGGCAAAGACGGAGGATATTTGATGCAGCTTCTCAGTATGAAATCTTTGTGAATAATTGCGAATTTCGTTTACGAACGAGGAAATTCGTGGTATAATGCGTACAAATAATAAAAAGCAGAAAGGATGCTTGACTTATGAACCTGAGTGAAAATTTTGAGACCGCTAAGAACATCGCCGTAGAAGCCGCGCAGGCAGCCGCCCGCAAGGCAAAGCAGCTCGCCGCCATCGCCAAGGCGAACGTCGCCATCTACGCCGAGGAGGACAAGGTCCGCAAGGCGGAGCGCGAGCTCGGCAAGCTCTACTACCGCGACTACGCCGTGGGCGAGGAGCAGGACAGCGCCGAATATCTGCCCTGGTGTCAGAAGATCGACGAGAGCAAGCAGACCATCGCCGCGCTTCAGGATCAGATCGCGCAGCTGCGCGCGCAGGAAGAAGCGTGCGAAGAAGCCGCCGAGGCAAGCTGCAGCTGCGAGAAGCCCGTGGACGGCGCGGAAGCCTCCTCCTCCTGCTGCGGCGAAAAGAGCGCAGAGGCGGAAGAAAAGCCCTGCTGCTGCGAAAAGCCCGCGGAGGACAGCGTAGAGATCAAGATCGAATCCAGCGACGCGCCGGAGGCGTAAAAAAGCGACAAAGACCCGGGCGGGAACATCCCGCCCGGGTCTTTGTTTATGAATTGTATCGTTTTTCGTCGTAATGTAGGGGCGGGGCTTGCCCCGCCCGCGCGGTACGACGACGCAAATTGAAATGCACCAATGCGAATCCGCGCGCGCCCTTGTAGGGGCGGACGACTCTGTCCGCCCAGCAGGACGCACCCGCAAAACGGACGCACCAATGCAAAAACGTACACCGTTTGTAGGGGTCGATGCCCACATCGACCCGCACGGACGCACCCGCAAAATCGCACGATTTACGGTGAATTGCAACAATTGCCAAATTTGCGTAGGGGAGGGGTTCTAACCCTCCCGGCGGTGAGCCGCCGCAAATTGGGATGCACCAATGCGGAACGGAACGTGTTGCGTGGTCGCCGTTTATTGTGCGGATTTGTAATTGTGCCCTGCGCGAGAGGGGTAGAAGCCCTCCCCTACGGCGTGTCGGGAAATATTGCGTTTTTTACGAAACATTGCGGCAAATTTGCCGTTGCCCCACGGGCGGACAGAGGCGTCCGCCCCTACAGGGCGTTGTGCGTGGAATATTCATTTTCATTCTCCATTCCCCGCGCGCTTAACGCTTGGAATTACCCGCAGAATGTGGTATGCTATTAAGTAACGAACACAAACAGGGGGGAGACGATGGCACGCACGAAGGACGGCGGGGAGGCGCTGCGGCAGTTTAAGAGCGACCTGCGCGCGGGGACGCTGCGGTCGCTCTATGTATTCTGCGGCGAGGAGGCGTATCTGCGCGAATACTACATCCGCCAGCTCGAGCAGAAGCTCACCGGCGGCAGCCCGGACGCGTTCAACTACCACCGCTTCTCCGCCGAGAATTTTTCGCCCGAGGCGGTGTCCGACGCGGTGGAGGCGATGCCGATGCTGTCAAGCCGCACGCTCGTGCGCATGGACGACGTGGATCTTTTCAAGCTCCCCGAGGGCGCGCGCGGGCAGATGACGGACATCCTCTCCGACCTGCCGGACTACTGCTGCGTGGCGCTCTACTACGACACCGTGGCGTACAAGCCCAACGGCACAATGAAAAAGCTCGCCGAGGCGCTGAAAAATCACGCGCAGGTGCTGGAATTTACAAAACCGGGCGAAAGCGACCTTGCCGCGTGGGTGCTGCGCCACTTCCGGGCGCACGAAAAAAACATCCCGGACGAGCTGTGCCGCTACCTCATTTTTCTTACCGACGGCAGCATGACCACGCTCGGCTCGGAGATCGACAAGATCGCGGCGTTCTGCTCCGGGCAGACGATCACGCGGTCGGACATCGACGCGGTGGTCACGCCCGCGCTCTCGGCGCAGAGCTTTGATATTTCCAACGCCGTGGCAAAGGGCAATTACGAGCTGGCGCTGACAAAGCTGCAAACGCTGTTTGCGCTTCAGGAGGACGAATTTATGATCCTCGGCGCGCTGGGCGCGCAGATCCGCAGGCTGTACTACGCGCGCGTGGTGGCGGCGGCGGGCAAGGGCGCGGACGCGCTCATGGAGCTGACGGGCATGAAGAGCTACGCCGCGGGCGTGACGATGACGGCGGCGCGCGGCATGACCGACGCATTCTGCGAGCGGGCGGTGGAGCTGTGTCTGGAGACGGACTATCAGATGAAATCGGGCGGCGGCGACGCGCAGCGGCTTCTTGAGCTGCTGCTGGCGCGGCTGTATGAGGAGGCGCACCGTGCATAGGCTCAAACAGGCGGTCGTGGTCGAGGGAAAATACGACGCGAATGCGCTGCGGCAGCTGGTGGACGCGCCGGTATTCGAGACCGGCGGCTTTCGCGGCATCGCCGACCGCGAGCTCATCGCGCTGTTGCGCGCGGCGGCGCGGGCGCGGGGACTGATTATCCTGACGGACTCCGACGGCGCGGGCTTTGTCATCCGCAACCGGCTGAAAAGCGCGCTTTCCGGCGAAAACGTCCTGCACGCCTACATCCCCGACGTGTACGGCAAGGAGCGCCGCAAGGCCGCCCCCGGCAAGGAGGGCAAGCTCGGCGTGGAGGGGATGCGCCCGGAGGTGCTGCTTGCGGCGCTCAAAAACGCGGGCGCGGAGCTGGACGGCGAGAGCACGCACGAGACCGCCGACCCCATCACGAAGGCGGACCTGTACGCCGCCGGGCTGTCCGGCACGCCGGATGCCCACACGCGCCGCACGGCGCTGCTGCGCAGTCTGGGGCTGCCGGAGCATCTGGGCGCGAATGCGTTTTTGCAGGCGCTGCGCCTGCTGATGACGCGCGAAGAGTTTATAGAACGATATTCTAATCTTTGAGGATACACCATGATCGACATTTCGGTAAAAGACCTCGTCAAGAGCTTTGACGCGGACGAAAATCTGCTCGACGGCGTGACGTTTGACATCCAGTCGGGCGAGCGGGTGGGTCTGCTCGGCAAAAACGGCGCGGGCAAGACGACGCTCTTCAAAATTCTCACCGGCGAGCTGGACTACAACTCCGGCGAGATCGCCTTTGCCGCGGGCAAAAAGGTGGGGTTAATTTCCCAAATTCCGAACTATCCGGCGGAATACACGGTGCTGGACGTGCTGCACGCGGCGTTTGCGGGGCTGGACAAAATTGCCCGCGAAATGCGGCAGCTCGAGCAGCAGATGACCGAGCACACGCCGCAGGACATCCTGCGCCGCTACGACGCGCTTTCGGCGCGGTATCTTGCCGAGGGCGGGTATGAGACGCAGACGGAGACCGACAAAATCTGCAACGGTCTGGATATTTCGCCCGCCATGCGTGCGCAGCTGTTTGCCAGCCTCTCCGGCGGCGAAAAAACGCGCGTGAATCTGGCGCGGCTGCTGCTGGAAAAGACGGACATCCTGCTGCTGGACGAGCCGACGAACCATCTGGATATGCGCAGCGTGGAGTGGCTGGAGGATTACATCGCCAAATTCCGCGGCACGGTGCTCACCATCTCGCATGACCGCTATTTTCTCGACCGCGTCGTGACGCGCATCATCGAGCTGTCCAACGGCAAGGCGGAGTTTTACAGCGGAAACTACTCGTTTTATGTGCAGGAAAAGCAGGCGCGCTTTGCCCTCCAGCTCCGGCAGTACGAAAAGGAGCAGGCAAAGCTCGCGCAGCTCGGCTTTACGCTCGAGCGCATGAAGGGCTGGGGCATCAACAACCGCACGCTCTACCGCCGCGCGATGTCCATCCAGCACCGCATGGACCGCATCGAGCAGACGAAAAAGCCCCACAAGGACAAGACCATGCGCGCGCAGTTTGCGCAGCGGGACTTTTTCGGCGACGAGGTGCTGAGCGTCAAGGGGCTGGGAAAGTCCTATAACGGGCGCGTGCTGTTTGAAAATGTCGATCTTCTGGTGGAGGGCGGCGAGCGCATCGCGCTGCTGGGCGACAACGGCACGGGCAAAACGACATTTCTGCGCGTGCTGCTCGGCGAAGAGCCGGGCACGGGCAAAATTAAATTCGGACCGACCGTCAAGTGGGCGTATCTGCCGCAGGTCATCCACTTTGCGCACCCGGAGCGGACGCTTCTTGACACGATGCTGTACGAGAAAAACTGCACCGTGCAGACCGCGCGCGACCGGCTGGGCGCGTTTTTGTTCGAGGGCGAGGACGTGTTCAAGACCGTTGCGTCGCTCTCCGGCGGCGAGCAGTCGCGCCTGCGGCTTTGTATGCTGATGGACGAAAAAATAAATCTTCTCATCCTCGACGAGCCGACGAACCATCTGGACATCGACGCGCGCGAGTGGGTGGAGGACGCGCTGGAGGGCTACGAGGGCGCGCTCATCTTTGTCTCGCACGACCGCTATTTCGTGCAGAAATTCGCCGAACGCGTCTGGGAGCTGGAGAACGGACACATCCGCGATTTCCCGTGCGGCTACGACAAATACCGCGCCATCAAGGCGCATGAGCAAGCCGCTGCCGTCCCCACACCGTCCGCGCCCAAGCCCAAAAAGGAAAAGCCGAAGGGCGGCGCGAAGGAGCTGGAAAAGCAGGTGCGCGCGGCGGAGCGCGCCGTGGAAAAGCAGGAGCAGGCGGTCGCCGCGCTGGACGGGCAGATCGCGGCGGCGGCAAGCGATTATCAGGAGCTGGCGCGCCTGATGGAGGAAAAAACGCGCGCCGAGGACGAGCTGACGCGCCTCATGGACGAGTGGGAGGCGCTGTCGCTGCGGCTGGAGGATGAGACATGAAGCGGCTTTGGATCTTCGCGGCGGTGTGCGCGGCGGCGTGCGCCGCGCTGGGCGCGGCACATTTCGCAACGCCCTTCCACCTGGAAATGACGGGGCTGTGCTGGCTGGCATTCGCGGCGGGCTTCGCCGTGCTGGCGTGGCTGGCGCGCAAAGGCGCGCAAAGATCGGTGCGCGCCGTGCGAACCCTGATGGCGGCATTCCTGGCGGCGCTCGCCCTCGGGACGGGCTATATCATCCTCGGCGAGGGCGACATGGTGGACGCGGACGCGCCGCCGGAGTATGTGGTGGTGCTGGGCGCGCAGACGCACGGCGACCGCCCGTCTCGCACGCTGCGGGAGCGGCTGGACAGGGCGGCGGAGTATCTTGAGGAGCACCCGGACGCATTCTGCATCGTGACCGGCGGTCAGGGCGCGGACGAGACGCAGACGGAAGCGTCCGTCATGGCGGCGTATCTCACAGCGGCGGGCATCGACCCCGACCGCATCGCGCAGGAGACGCAGTCGAAAAACACGCGCGAAAATCTGCAAAACGCCGCCGAAATTGCCGAAAATCGCGGTCTGGACGCGTCCCGCGTGCTGATCGTGACGAGTGAGTTCCACCTGCGCCGGGCAAGCTATATCGCCGGGACGCTGGGGCTGCGCGCGTCACGCCTCGGCAGCCGCACCACGCCCTACATCCTGCGCCTCAACTACGAGCTGCGCGAGGTATTCGCGCTGGTCAAGGCGGTATATGTGGCGGCGCGCGCTTGAATTTTCCGCAAAGCGGGGCTAAAATAAGGAAAAATCATACGAAGGAGCGTATTGTTATGAGTGAAGGTTGCAGCGGCAGCTGTGAAAGCTGCTCGCAGAGCTGCGGCGATCGCAAGGCGGAGAGCCTGCTTGCCGCGCAGAACGCAAAATCGAACGTGAAGCACGTCATCGCCGTGGTGAGCGGCAAGGGCGGCGTGGGCAAATCCACCGTCACGTCGCTGCTGGCGGTCGCCATGCGCAGGCTCGGCTATTCCGTCGGCATTCTGGACGCCGACCTCACAGGCCCGTCCATCCCGCAGGCCTTCGGGCTGCATGAGCCCGCCGCCGGCTCGGACGACGGCATTTTCCCCGCCGTGACGAAGGACGGCATCAAGGTGATGTCGGTCAATCTGCTGCTACCCGACGCGGCTGACCCCGTGGTCTGGCGCGGGCCGGTCCTCGCGGGCGCGGTCAAGCAGTTCTGGTCGGACGTCATCTGGGGGGACGTGGACTACCTGTTCGTCGATCTGCCGCCCGGAACGGGCGACGTGCCGCTGACGGTGTTCCAGTCGCTGCCGGTAAACGGCGTGGTCATCGTCACCTCGCCGCAGGCGCTCGTGTCCATGATCGTGGAAAAGGCGGTGCGCATGGCGCGGATGATGAACGTGCCGGTGTACGGCTTTGTGGAAAATTACAGCTACCTTGCCTGCCCCGACTGCGGAAAGCATATTGAAGTGTTCGGCAAGAGCAAGCTCAATGAGCTGGCGCTGGAATATTCGCTGCCCGTGCTCGCGCGCCTTCCCATCGACCCCGCCGTCGCCGCCCTGTGCGACGCGGGAAAAATGGAAGAGGCGGACGTCAGCGGCGTGATGGCGGCAGCAGAACTGATGAGCAAGGCGTAATTCGGCAGCGGCTATCGTATAATTCGTCGTAACGTAGGGGCGGGGCTTGCCCCGCCCGTGCGGGACGATATAACAAATGTGGATGCACCAATGCGAATCCGTAGAAATTCACCCCGATAGCGTAGGGGAGGGGTTCTACCCCTCCCGCGCAAATCGCACCCACAAATCCGCACAACGAACGGCGACCACGCAACACGTCCCGTCCCGCATTGGTGCACACAAATTTTCGGTGTTTCACCGCCGGGAGGGGTAGAACCCCTCCCCTACGCAAATTTGAGGGATTTGGCAAATCACCCAAATTGTGCGATTTTGCGGGTGCGTGCTGCCGGGCGGACAGGGTCGTCCGCCCCTACGGCTCGACCGGGAGTGCAATCAAAACTTGAAACAGCGCCCCACACCACCGGGCGCGGAAGGAATTTATGGCATTTGAAGCAGGAACATTTGACGTTGCGGTGATCGGCGCGGGGCACGCGGGGATCGAGGCGGGGCTGGCGTGCGCGCGGCTGGGGCTCTCCACCGCCGTGTTCACCATCAACCTCGACGCCGTGGGCAATATGCCCTGCAATCCCGCCATCGGCGGCACAGGCAAGGGACATCTCGTGCGCGAGCTGGACGCCCTCGGCGGCGAAATGGCGCGCGCTGCCGACGCGTGCTGCATCCAGTATCGGATGCTGAACCTCGGCAAAGGTCCGGCGGTCTGGTCGCTGCGCGCGCAGGCGGACCGGCGGCGCTATCAGGAATATATGAAGCACACGCTGGAATTGCAGCCGAATTTGCGCCTTATGCAGGCGATGGTGACGCAGATCGACACCGAAAACGGCGCGGTCACAGGCGTGACGACGAGCCTCGGCGCGCACTACCGCGTGCGCGCGGTCGTGATCGCGTCCGGGACGTATCTGGACGCGCGCGTCGTCATCGGCAGCAGCGCCGTCTCCTCAGGACCTGACGGGATGCAGGCGGCGACGGGGCTGACCGGCTGCCTGCGCGCGCTCGGTCTGCGCCTGCGCAGGTTCAAGACCGGCACGCCGCCGCGCGTGAACCGCCGGTCGGTCGATTTTTCCAAGATGGAATTGCAGCCCGGCGACGCGCACGTCGTGCCGTTCTCGTTTTCGACCGAAACGCCGCCCGAAAACCGCGCGGTGTGCTATCTGACGTATACGAATGAACAAACGCACGACGTGATCCGGCGCAATTTTGCGCGCTCGCCGCTCTTTAACGGCATGATCGAATCGACCGGACCGCGCTACTGCCCGTCGATCGAGACGAAGATCGACCGCTTCCCCGACAAGCCCCGCCACCAGCTGTTCATCGAGCCGTGCGGGCTGGAAACGGAGGAGCTGTACATTCAGGGCTTTTCGTCCTCGCTGCCGCTGGACGTGCAGCTTGCGATGCTGCACACCGTGCCCGGTCTGGAGCACGCGGAGATGGAGCGGGCGGCGTACGCCATCGAATATGACTGCGTCGATCCGACGGAGCTGCTGCCGACGCTCGAATGCAAAAAGGTCGCGGGGCTGTACGGCGCGGGGCAGTTCAACGGCTCGTCCGGCTATGAGGAAGCGGCGGTGCAGGGCTTTGTTGCGGGCGTGAACGCCGCGCTGAAGCTCAAAGGCGAAGCGCCGATGGTGCTCAAACGCTCCGATGGCTACATCGGCACGCTCATCGACGATCTCGTGACGAAGGGCACGGAAGAGCCGTACCGCATCATGACCTCGCGCTCGGAATATCGGCTTTTGCACCGGCAGGACAACGCCGACCGGCGGCTTGCCGCCATCGGGCATCGCGTCGGGCTGGTGAGCGACGGGCAGTTTGCCGCCGTGCAGGAAAAATACGCGGCGGTCGATCGGGAGATCGCGCGGCTGGAGCACGCAGGCGTTGCGCCGTCGGCAGAGCTGGACGCGCTGCTTCTAGAACACGGCAGCACGCCCGCGGCGGGTTCTGCGCGCCTTGCCGATCTGGTGCGCCGCCCGCAGATGACGTACGCGGCGCTCGCGCCGTTTGACCCCGAGCGCCCCGCGCTGCCGCCGGCGGTGCAGGAGGCGGTGGAGATCGAGCTCAAATACGCCGGCTACATCGCCCGCCAGCAAAAGCAGGTGGAGCAGTTTGCCCGCGAAGAGGCAAGATTGCTCCCGCCGGACGTGGATTACACGCAGATCGGCGGCTTGCGCATTGAGGCGCAGCAGAAGCTGAACGACATCCGCCCCCTGTCCGTCGGGCAGGCAAGCCGCATCTCCGGCGTCAGCCCCAGCGATATAGCGGTGCTGCTCGTTTGGCTCTCACAGCACTGACAGCGGATCTTTTCCGCCGATGCGGCGTTGCTGCTCGCTCGGCGTATCCACGATACGCCGTCGCTCACGCGCCTTGCCTCGACGAAAAATCTCTCGCTGTTTGCATTTTGCGATCTTGTTTCGTCGTAACGCAGGGGCGGGGCTTGCCCCGCCCGCCTGTTGCGCCAATGAATCATGTGGCGAATCCCTGCGGCAGCGACGATTTGCACGACCCAAATGGCTTCCCCTCGGGGAAGCTGTCAGCCGTAGGCTGACTAATGAGGGTGGGGGAGCAGTTGCGTTTTGGAACAACTGCAAAGCTATCCGCAAGTGCTCCCCGACCCTCATCCGTCTGCTCCGCTACGCTCCGCAGCCACCTTCCCCGAGGGGAAGGCATGGGAGTGTGCAAATCGGCACTGCCAAAAAAGAACAGTGATGCGTTCCAGCGGGAGGGGCAAGCCCCGCCCCTACGTTACGACTATATACGAAAAATGGAGAACTCGACCATGTATTTTGATTCACACGCGCATTTATGCGACGAAAAATTCGATTCTGACCGCGAGGCGGTGATCGCGCGGATGCGGGACGCCGGCGTGACGGGGATGATGGAGGTCGGCTGCGACCGCGCCTCTTCTTTAAGCGCGGTGCGCCTTGCGGAGCGGTACGGCTGGTGCTGGGCTGCCGTCGGGACGCACCCGGACAGCGCGCCGGAGGTCACGCCCGCGCTGCTGGAGGAATACCGCGCGCTGTGCCAAAACCCGCGTGTGCGCGCCATCGGCGAGATCGGGCTGGACTATCATTACCCCGACAATCCCCCGCGGGAGATCCAGCAGGCGGCGTTCCGCCGTCAGATGGCGCTGGCGCAGGAGCTGGGGATGCCCGTCATCGTCCATGACCGCGACGCGCACGGCGACTGTCTGGAGATCGTTTCGGAATTTCCGCAGGTGCGCGGTGTGTTCCACTGCTTTTCCGGCAGTCTGGAAACGGCGCAGGAGCTGGTGCGGCGCGGCTGGTACATCGGCTTTACGGGCGTGGTGACGTTCAAAAACGCGCGAAAAGCCGTGGAGGTGGCGGAGTGGACGCCGCTGAGTCGCATCCTCATCGAGACCGACTGCCCCTACATGGCGCCCGAGCCGCACCGCGGACAGCGCAACGACCCCAGCCTCGTCCCGCTCATGGCAAAGAAGATCGCGGAGCTGAAGGGGATCGAAGAGGAACAGGTCGCCAAAGCGACCTGGGAGAACGCAAGAAAGCTCTACCGGCTGCCGTAACCCAAAATGGACTTCCGCAAGCCCGCCGGTACGGCGCACGCCCCTGCCGCTCCCCTTTGGAGCGGCGTCCGGGCGCAGCGAGGACGGAGCGGGACGCAATGACCGTACCGCCAGGACCCGCGTGCAAAGCGCGCGGGTCTCTTGATACAAAAACGGGCAGGGGCGTGACCCCCTGCCCGTTTTTTATTCTGCTTTGCGCTTTTCGCGCAGTCTCCTGAAAAACGCGCTCAGCATCGCCGAGCACTCCGCCTCCAGCACGCCCTGCACGACCTCCGGCTTTTGGCTGCACGGGAGCATGAACAGATCGACCGCCGAGCCGCAGCAGCCGTTTACCGGCTCTTTCGCGCCGTAGACCACGCGCGGCAGGCGCGCGTTGATGATCGCACCGGCGCACATCGGGCACGGCTCAAGCGTCACATACAGCGTGCACTGCCACAGCCGCCAGCCGCCAAGACTGCGGCACGCCTCGGCGATCGCCTCGATCTCGGCGTGCGCCAGCGCGCTCTTCGCGCCCTCGCGGCGGTTGCGCCCGCGCCCGACGATCTCATCGTCCCGCACGACCACGCAGCCCACCGGCACCTCGCCCTCGTCCGCCGCCGCCTGCGCAAGCCGCAGCGCCTCGCGCATGAATCCCTCGTCGCCCATCCGCGCCACTCTCCTTTTCTGCGGTTTTTCTACATTGTAATATACCGCAGCCGCCGCGTCAACCGAGCAGCGCCGCCAGCAGCAGCGCAAGCTCCCGCGCGTCAAACGGACGGCTTTCGCCGTCCGTTCCCTGTAATGTCAGCCGCCCGTCGAGATGCGAGAGCGCCTGCTGCGCGATCTCGCGCAGCGCCGCAAGATCGCGCGGCTGCGCCTGCCCTGTGAGCAGAAGATCCGTCGTCACGTCCAGCGCCGCCGCCAGCTTTACCAGCGTCTCGCAGTCCGGCTCGCGCCGCCCCTGTTCATACATCCCGATCGCGCTTGCGCTCACGCCCACCTGCCGCGCCAGCGCCTGCTGACTGAGTTTTTTCTGCCGCCGCAGCGCGGCGATCCGTGCTCCGATCATGGTCCTCGTCCTCCTGATTTCCTAAAATTTGTAATTTTACACTTGACATCACACGCTTCGTGTAGTATGCTCTGAATGTAAATATTTGGTAATCATTCCGAAACGGAGGGGTCGATACGAACGCGAAGCAGCCAAAGCCGCAGATGCCGGACGCGCCGGAGGACGTGGTCGCGCGGTGGTGCAGCCTGTGCGGCGGAGAAATTTACGCGGGCGAGAGCTATTATGAGCCGGAGGGGCGCGCGGTCTGCCGGGACTGCCTGCCGGCGTTTGCGCGGAGCTATTTTATCGGGGATCTGCGCGTGGCGATGCCGCCGCGCTTTGCGCCATGACGCTGCGCGAGCTGTCAAAGGACTACCGCGCCGCGGCGCAGCCCATCCGGCAGCGGCTGCGCGAGCTGCGGCAGCGTGAAAAAGTGGCGACGGACGAGCACGAGCGCTTCTGGATCTCGCGGCGCAAGCTCGTCCTGGGGCAGATGCTCCAGCAGCTCAACGAGCTGGCGGAGCTGACGGAGCATTACTACGAAAGGAGCTATTGGCGGGATGAAAAATATCGCCTATGACGGCTACTGCGGCCCGCGCATGAGCCGGCAGATGCTGCTCGAGCGCGTGCAGAACGTGATCGACAACGAGCTGACCGACAAGCAGCGCCGCGTGTTGCAGGACTATTACCTCGCGCGCAAAAACATCCCCACGCTCGCGCGCGAGTACGGCGTGAACAAATCCACGGTCTGCCGCACGCTCCAGCGCGCCGAGCGGCAGCTGCGGCGATTCCTCAAATACTGAGATCCTTTCGCCGAGAGATTTTGGCGCAAGACAAGGGTTTGGGAGCGCAGACATACTTTGTGTATTTCAAGCCGCCAAAGCCGCAGTATTGCGCCAAAAGATCCGGCGAAAAAAAGAGTGTCCCTGACCGCGAGCGCAGTCAGGGACCAGGGTTGTGGGTGGCGGCGCGCAGATGGACCGCGCCGCCGGGGATATGAAGTGCGCTCGCATTGGATAAGCTGCGCGTATATCGTAGCAAAGCAGGCGCGAAAAATCCGTCGAAATCAGGACGCAGATAAAAAAGAATCGGTTCGCCCCGGGTAAATTTTTACCCAGGGCGTTATGACGTATTTTGGGAGACTGCGCAAACCGCGCGCGGTATTGAAAATGTCACAATTCTATGGTAGACTATATGCAAATCACCCTTCGGGCGGGGCTCGGGGGAATATTTGCGGCAGTTGCCGCGGAAAGTGTGGATTTTATGGATTGTAAGTTCTGCGGGCAGCCGCTGGAGGACGAAAACGCGGCGTTTTGCCCGCATTGCGGCAAGCCGCTGACAGAGGAGACTGCCCCTGAGCAGACCGCTGCGGAAACGACAGCCAGACCCGCCGAAGAAGCGGCGGCGGAAGAAGCGACTGCCGAAAAAACAGTCGGGGAAGCGCCGGCTTCTGAGCAGACCGCGCCCGGCGCGCCGAAGAAGCCGAACGGCAAGCTCATCGGCATCGTGGCGGCGGCGATCGCGGTGATCGCGGTGGCGCTCATCCTCCTCATCCCGCGCCTGAAGCACAGCGCGCAGGTCGATGCGCCCGCGCCGTCCGGCGAGCCCGCGGCGGTCGAGACGCAGCCGTCCGGCGAGACTGCCGATGCTGCGTCCGACGCCGCCGAAGAAGCCGCGCCCGCCGTCAGCTATTCCGCCACGGCGGAGGAGCTGACCGACGAGGTGCTCGCGCGCGTGGTGGCGGTATGCGGCAGCGAGGAGCTGACGAACCGCGACTTGGCATATTTCTATTGGAATCAGTATTATTCCTTCCAGAACGCCTACGGGATGTATATGTCCTACCTGATGGACCAGACGAAGGCGCTGGAGGATCAGATGTCCCCCGACGGCGAGAATACCTGGCAGCAGATGCTGCTCAACAGCGGCGTGGAGATGTTCCGCTCCATCGCGTCGCTGGATCAGAAGGCGCAGGCGGCGGGGTATACGCTCAGCGAGGAATCCGAGCAGCAGCTCACCGATCTCAGGGACACCTGCGACCAGAGCGCGGCATATTTCGGCTATGACTCCGGCGACGCGTATATCCAGTCGGTGTTCGGTCCGTCGGCGAGCGTGGACGGCTATGTGGCGTTCTGCCGCAAGCTGCTGCTGACGTCGGAATATCTCCAGTCGCTCGTGGACGCAGAGGCGATCTCCGACGCAGACGTCGCCGCGTATTATGACGAGCACGCGGAGCAGTACGCCGCGCAGAGCGTGGAAAAGATCGACAAGCCCATGGTGAGCATCCGCCACATCCTCATCCAGCCCGAGGGCGAGCAGGATGAAAACGGAAATTACTCCGACGAGGCGTGGGCAGCCGCCGAGCAGAAGGCGAACGAGGTGCTTCAGGAGTGGGAAGCCGGCGACAAGACCGAGGAGCGCTTCGGCGAGCTGGCGCAGGAATACTCCGCCGACGGCAGCGCGACCTCCGGCGGGCTGTATGAAAATGTGTATCCGGGGCAGATGGTCACGGAGTTCAACGACTGGTGCTTTGCCGACGGGCGCGATGTGGGCGATTACGGTCTTGTCAAGACCGTGTACGGATACCACATCATCTATTTCTGCGCCGCGTCGGAGCAGGTGTACTGGTACGAGACGGCGAAGGCGGATCTTACGAGCGAGCGCGCCTCGCAGCTGGAGCAGGATGCGATGGACGAATTTGACTTCAGCGAAGATCTGACGCAGGCGGCGATCTTTGACGTGCTGGCGGAAAGCCGCGCGCAGTACGCCGAGGCGCAGGCAGAAGCCGAAGCCGCGCAGAGCGAGACGAGCGACACGACTGACACGACTGACACGACCGACACAACTGACAGCGCGGACGCGTCCGCGACGGACGAGCCGTAAAAAACGCACAGGAGGCGCTTTTATGAGACGCAAACTGCTGTTTTTCGTCAATCCCAACGCCGGGCACGCCGAGATCCGCAGCAGCCTCATGGAGGTCTTGCAGGTGTTCACCATCGGCGGCTACGACGTGACGGTGCACCCCACGCGCGCCCCGCGCGACCTGACGGAGTCTATCAAGGAAATGGGCGCGGACTATGACCTCATCGTCTGCACCGGCGGCGACGGGACGCTCAACGAGGCCGTGAACGGCATGATGGCGCTGGAAAAGCGTCCGCCGCTCGGCTACATCCCCGGCGGCACGGTCAACGACGTCGCGTCCACGCTGGGGCTCTCGCGCGACCCCGTGACGGCGGCGCAGGACATCGTGCACGGAAAATCGTTCCGCATGGACATCGGGCAGCTCGGCGAGCGCTATTTTGCCTATGTGGCGGCGTTTGGGCTGTTCACGGGCGTGCCGTATGAGACGCCGCAGGAGGATAAGCGCGTGCTGGGCAGGCTCGCGTACTTCCTCAACGGCGTGAAGGCGCTGGGCGACGTGCGCGCAGTGCACGCACACTGCGAGGTGAACGGCGAGGAATTTGAGGCGGACATTCTCGACGGGCTCGTTTGCAGCACGATGAGCGTGGGCGGCTTCAAAGCACCGAGCGACGCGCTCGGCATCGCGCTGGACGATGGGCAGGCGGAGGTCGTGCTCATCCGCGATATTAAAAATCTGCTGGATTTCCACAGCGTCGCGACCCATCTGCTGCGCTATGAGTTCCAAAACGAAAAGGAATTTATCTTCCGCCACACCGACTGCATCCGCTTCCGCTTTGACGAGAAGGTCGCGTGGACGGTGGACGGCGAATACGGCGGCGAGTTTCTAGATGTCGAGGCAAAGATGCACCGGCAGGCTTTGGAGATCATCGTTCCGAACTAGGGTAACCATGAAGGAGACAATTATGAAAACATCCCGCGCCGCCCGGCGGCTGGCGCTGCTGCTGGCGCTGCTGCTCACGCTGAGCGTGGGCGCGCTGGCACAAAAAGCCCCCGCCGCCGCGCCGCGCGATACGCTCAAAAGCGCGCTGCTGGAGGGTCTGGCGGCGCGGCAGACGCTCGTGGAGCTGCCGGCGGACGGCTTGGAGGAATTTACCGACGGGACGCTGCTGGTGGACCTTTTGCGCGAGTGCGCCGCCGAGTCCGCCGACGGCAGCCGGACGGAATACGACGTGCTGAACATCCGCCTGCTCGACCCGAGCGTGCAGGATGGGCAGCTTCGCATCGCCATCGAATATCTCACGACCGCCGAAGAAGAGCAGCGCGTGGTGAGCGCCTGCCGCGAGATCCGCGCGGGGCTGAAGCTCGATGGCTTGTCGGACTTTGAGCGGGTGCTGGCGATCTACGAATACGTCGCCACGCACTTTGTCTACGACGGCGAGCTTCAGAATTTTTCCGCCTACGACGGGCTTATGACCGGCAAAATGGTCTGCCAGGGCTACGCACTGCTCATGCGCGAACTGCTGCTTCAGGAGAACATCCCCTGCCGCGTCGTGACCGGCTATGCGGGGGGCATTTCGCACGGGTGGAATATCGTGGAGCTGGACGGCAAGTGGTACAGCCTCGACGTGACGTGGGACGCGTGCAAGGACGCGGACGGCGCGATGACGTGGGACTGGTTTCTGCGCGGCGGCGAACAGTTTCAGCAGCACACGCGCGGCACGGGCTATCAAGAGGCGGACTTTGCGAGCGCGCACCCGATGTCCGCAAGCGACTACCCCGCCGCGCGGGCGCGGGCGCGCGTCACACTGGACGGCGCGGCGTTCGTGTCGCTGATGGTGCGCAAGGGCGTGCCGGTGCAGCTCCATTTTGACGTGGAGGATCGTCCCGGCGCGGCGCTGCGCGTCTCGTCGAGCGACCCGTCCGTCGCTGCGGTCGCGGAGGACGGCACGCTCACGGCGTATAAAACCGGGCACTGCGTGCTGACCGTGCGCGCGGCGAGCCGCGATATTCTCCCCGCGACGATCCCGGTGACGGTGGTCGATCTCACGGGCGCGTCCGATTGGGCGCTGGAGACGGTGACGGAATTTTACCTCGCGGGCTTCCTGCCCGCCGCGCAGTGCGCCGGGATGCAGAACCCGATCACGCGCGGGGAGCTGGCGTCGCTGATCTATCCGATGGTCACGGCAGCGCCGCGCGCGGCGCTGCGGCAGCTCGGCTTTTCGTTTGACGATACAGACGAGGCGGAAAACGGCGATTATATGGAATATCTGGCATCCATCGGGCTGGTAAACGGCTTTGGCGACGGGAGTCTCCAACCGGATGCCGCCGTCACGCGCGAGCAGATGGCAAAGATCCTCTGCCGCCTCGCGGCGATGTATGACGCCATAGACGAGACGCTTGACGCCCCCGAGCACCCCTTCACCGACCGCACGAATATCGCCGGCTGGGCGCAGACCTTCTGCGACCGGGCGTATGCGGCGGGGCTCATGCAGGGCGTTGGCGGCGGCAGCTTCGCCCCCAAAGCGGAGCTGACCAGAGAACAGGCAATCTGCGCCCTGTGGAGACTCACGCAGATGCAGGCGGGATAAAGCAAATAAACCGGGAAGGCAGACCTTCCCGGTTTTTATATGCGCCGTGACGAGAGGATTGTGCAGCACGACGTTGCAAATTTAGGATACACCAATGCGAATCTGTAAAATCTCCCTCCCCTACGTTACGATGAAACGCGGGGGCATCTTTACTTTATGCCGCAAGTGTGCTAGAATGGCTGCGGTTTATTGGGGGCGGTTGTATGATCGAGATTCGGGAGGCTGCTGTCTCCGACGCGGCGCGGCTTTTGGCGATCTATGCGCCGTATGTGGAAAAAACAGCGGTGAGCTTTGAATATGACGCGCCGTCGGAGGCGGAATTTGCCGCGCGCATTGCGCACACGTTGGAGCGCTATCCTTATATTACCCTGTGGGACGATGGCGAGCTGATGGGCTATGCCTACGCCGGGCATCTCAATCCCCGGCGGGCGTATGACTGCTCGGCGGAGGTCACGATCTATCTGCGGCAGGACTGCCGGAGGCGCGGCTATGGGCGGCGGCTGTATGCCGAGCTGGAGGCGCGGCTGAAAGCCATGGGCGTGCGGCGGGCGTATGCGTGCATCGCCATCCCGAACGGGGACGATCCGTACCTCACGATGGACAGCCCGCGCTTTCATGAAAAGCTGGGCTACCGCCGCGTGGGCTTTTTTGAAAACTGCGCCGAAAAATTCGGGCGCGACTACTCCATGGCGTATTACGAGAAGGTGCTTTGACATTTGCACGGAAAAACGGGCGCTTTTTCGCCGGTTTTCCGGCAAACTGCGCCTGTACAAAACGATTTTTTTCTGTTACAATGATGCTGAACGCATGATCGGAGGGAGAGGGCTATGTCTGAACTGTCTGCAATCGTATTTGTGCCGGATGACACCGGCAAGACCGGCTATGACCGTCCGATGATGCTGCAAAATATTATGGGTACGCCCCTGCTCACCTGGCTGGCAAACGCATTGCTCGCCGGGGGCGTCGGGCGTTTCTTTTTGGTCTGCCACGAGCGCTTTAAGCGCGAGGCGCGCGCGTGCTTCCCGGAGGACGTCGAGTTCCGCTGCCCGGCGGCGGACTGCGTCTCGGACGAGCTGCACGTCTTTTTGTCCACCGCCGAGGAATCGGAGGAGGAGCTGATCGTGGTGACCGGCCCGGCGGTCATTCTGCCGTTTGCGTTGGACGACGAGCCGGACGGCGCGCCGCTCGAGAGCAACGTCACGTCCGTGCGCCGGCAGGCGCTGATGGATGCGCTGGACGATAAATTCATCTTTACGGAGTTTCTCAAGGAGCACGGCGTGCCGTACACCGACCGTGACGGCGTGTATGCCGTCTCGTCCATGCAGGAGCTGCCGCACTGGCAGCCGGTTCTGGGGCTTGCCCATCTGGAACAGCTCGCGCGGCAGGGCGTGGAAATTTGGGACTACAACAACACCTACGTCGATCCGACGGTGTCGGTCGGCGCGGGGACGGCGCTGCTGCCCGGGACGATTCTGCGCGGCGGCACGCGCATCGGCAAAAACTGTACGATCGGTCCGAACACATTCCTGGAGGACGTGCGCGTGGGCGACGGCTCGTCGGTCCGCGCGACGCACGCGTTTTCGTCCAGCATCGGCTATGACGCGCAGGTCGGACCGTTCGCGTACATCCGCCCCGGCTCGACGATCGGCAACGGCGTGAAGGTCGGCGATTTTGTGGAGGTCAAGAACTCCGTGGTCGGCGACGGGACGAAGATCGCGCACCTGACCTACGTTGGCGACAGCGACGTGGGCGAGCGGGTGAATTTCGGCTGCGGCACGGTCACGGTCAACTACGACCGCGCGCAGAAGCACCGCACCGTCATCGGAAATGACGCCTTCATCGGCTGCAACACGAATCTCGTCGCGCCCGTCACGGTGGGCGACGGGGCGTACACCGCCGCGGGCTCGACCATCACCGACGACGTCCCGGCGCAGGCGCTGGCGGTCGCGCGCGCGCACCAGTCCAACAAAAAGGACTGGGCGGCAAAGCATAAGCTCAAGCAGCCGAAGCCCGAGGGCTGAGGCGCGGTTTGTGACAGGAAACTTAGCTCTTTTTGGGCTTTGTGATATAAATAATACTAAATTAGAGACAGAATAACAGGAAACTAAAACTAGGCAGGGCAGCCCGGCGGGCGGTGCGCGGAACGCGCGGCAGGTTTTTCGTCAGGCGCTGGAAAAGCCGCAGCGAATCCTGACGGATTTGCGAGGATTTTTCCGGCGGATGGCGGAAAAGCTGCAAGCGAGCCGTGTGCCGACGGGCGGGATGCACTGCCGAAAGAAAAAGAGGGGTAATTTGCTATGATTTCGCATGGGAAAAATGTCAAGGTGTTCTGCGCCAACGCGAACCGTCCGTTCGCCGAGGGCATCTGCCGCAAGCTGTGGCTGCCGCTGGGCGACTGCACCGTCACGACCTTTGCTGACGGCGAGGTCTCGCTGACCATCAACGAATCCGTTCGCGGCAGCGACGTGTTCCTGGTCCAGTCCACCTGCAAGCCCGTGAACAACAACCTCATGGAGCTGCTCATCATGATCGACGCGTGCAAGCGCGCCTCCGCGGGTCGTATCACCGCCGTCATCCCCTATTTCGGCTATGCCCGGCAGGATCGCAAGGCGAAGGGTCGTGACCCGATCTCTGCCAAGCTCGTTGCCAACATGATCGAAGCCGCCGGCGCGGACCGCGTGCTCACGATGGACCTGCACGCCGCGCAGATCCAGGGCTTCTTTGACATCCCCGTGGATAACCTGCTGGCAAATCCCGCGTTCGTGAAGTATTACATGGACAAGTTCCCGACGAATCACGAGGACATGGTCGTCGTCTCGCCGGACGTCGGCTCGGTCGCGCGCAGCCGCACGTTTGCCAACAAAATGGGCATGGGTCTTGCCATCGTCGATAAGCGCCGCGAAAAGGCGAACTGCTGCGAGGTCATGAACGTCATCGGCGACGTGCGCGGCAAAAAGTGCATCCTGTTTGACGACATGGTCGATACCGCGGGGTCTCTGTGCAACGCCGCCAAGGCGATCGTGGAGATCGGCGGGGCGACGGAGGTGTACGCGTGTGCCTCGCACGGCGTGCTGTCGGGCCCCGCTCTGGAGCGCATTGCGAACAGCCCCATCAAGGAGCTGACGCTGCTCAACACCATCCCCGCGCCCGATGGGCTGCCCGCAAACATCAACTATATCGACATCTCCCCGGTCTTTGCCGACGCCATTCAGCGCATTTACGAGGAGAACTCGATGTCCGTCCTGTTCTAAGATGCTGTTCGGCAAAAAGCCCGCCTGTGACTGGCTGATCGTCGGGCTGGGCAATCCCGGCAAAGAATACGAGCGCACGCGGCACAACATGGGCTTCCGCGCCATCGATATTTTGGCGGGAACGCTCGGCGTGAGCATCAAAAAGGCAAAATTCCGCGCACTCACCGCGCAGGCGGTCTATCGCGGGCAGAAGCTGCTGCTCATGAAGCCGGAGACGTTCATGAACGCGTCCGGCATGGCGGTGGAGCAGGCGGTGCAGTTCTATAAGCTCCCGCCGGAGCGGGTGCTGGTGCTGTTTGACGATATTTCCCTCGCGCCGGGGCGCATCCGCGTGCGCGCATCCGGCTCGGCGGGCGGGCATAACGGCATCAAGTCGATCCTTTCCGTCCTGCATTCCGAGGATTTTCCGCGCGTCAAGATCGGCGTGGGCGAAAAGCCGTCCCCGGAGTACGATCTGGCGGACTGGGTGCTGGGGCAGATCCCGAAGGCGCAGCAGGCGCTCATCGACACCGCGCTCCAGCACGCCGCCGAAGCGGCGCTGTGCATCGTGGAGTCCGGCTGCCAGAAAGCGGCGGCGGAGTTCAACGGCTTATAAACTGTAAAAATCGACACGGCGATGGGAATCCCCATCGCCGCGCTCGTGCGTGGAGAAGAAATTTTCGGCGCACCAAAGCCTTCCCCTTGAGGGGCAGATTCCCCCTATCAGGGGGAAATGTCCCGCAGGGACAAAGAGGGTAGGGACAGGCGGCGCGCGCAGCGAGACGGATGAGGAGAAGGGTGGTACATTCTAAGTGATAGCGCGTTTCGACCGCACCAAAGCCTCCCCTTGGTGACCAAGGGGAGGTGGCACGGCGAAGCCGTGAC
>CALACZ010000152.1 GCA_937890735.1 uncultured Bacillota bacterium | reverse complement strand
TGCAGCTCCGTCGTCGCGAGAATGAACAGCAGATGCTCCGGCGGCTCTTCGATGATCTTGAGCAGGGCGTTGAACGCCGCGAGCGAGAGCATATGCACCTCGTCGATGATATACACGCGCTTGCGCACCTCGCCGGGGGTGTAGATGGCGTCGTCGCGCAGGACGCGCACGCTGTCCACGCCGTTATTGGACGCGGCGTCGATCTCCAGCACGTCCATGCAGCGCCCCTCGTCGATGGCGCGGCAGGCGGCGCAGTGGTTGCAGGGGTTGCCGTCCTGCGGGTCGAGGCAGTTGACCGCCTTCGCCAGAATTTTGGCGCAGGAGGTCTTGCCCGTGCCGCGCGTGCCGGTGAAGAGATAGGCGTGGCTGAGCTTGCCCGTCATCACCTGCGCGCGCAGCGTCTCGGTGATGCTCTTCTGCCCGACGACGTCCGAAAACGTCTGCGGTCGGTATTTGCGGTACAAAGCCTGATACATCCGCCCACCTCCTTGTCTAAGGATTTATTATACACGATTTTGCCGCAGTTGAAAAGAGAGAAAATGCGGACGTTCATAGTCGTAAAGCCGGGGCGCGCGTATTCGCATTGGCGTCCTCTATTTTGTGACGTTATAGCGCACGGGCGGGGTAGAACCCCGCCCGTGCGCTATATTCTGGATCTCACGATACTTTTACGGCAGCTTATATTCCATTGCGTATTCGTGCATCGCGCGGCGGAAGCCCTCATCGCCGAGCTTGACGGCTTGCAGCGTTTCGTGCAGGTTCAGGTTGTGCTGCGCCGTGTCGATGGTGCAGCCAGCGATGTTGGAGCAGTGGTCGGACGTGCGCTCCAGGTCGGTCAGAAGATCGCAGAGCACAAAGCCCGTCTCGATGCCGCAGACGCCCTGCTGCATCCGCAGGATGTGGCGCGTGCGCATCTGCTCCTTCAGCAGGTCGATGACCTGCTCCAGCGGCTCGACCTGCGCGGCTTTGGCAACATCGGCGGCTTCAAACGACTCCTCCGTCAGCGTCAGGATCTTCCGCACCGCCGCCGCGAGCACAGCCAGCTCCGCCTGCGCCGCCGGGCTGAACGAGAGCTTTTTCTGCCGCAGCTCCTCCGCCGATTCCAGTACGTTCACGGCGTGGTCGGAGATGCGCTCCAGATCGCCGATGGACTTGAGCAGCCCCGCCGCCTCCTCGCTCTGTGCCTGCCCGAGCTTGCACGCGCTGAGCTTTACGAGATATGTGCCGAGAATATCCTCGTCGTGATCGCAGAGCGTCTCATCCTCCCGGATCTGCGCCGCCAACTCCGGCGTATATGCCGTGAGCGCGTCCAGCGCGCCATTCAGCGCCCGCACCGCGCGCCGCGCCATCTGCGACGCCACCGCGCGGCTCTGCTGAAGCGCCAGCGACGGCGCTGCGAGCAGGCGCTCGTCCAGCTCCGAGAGCGTTTCCTTCTTTGCGTCGTCCGGCACAACGCGGAACGCCAGCCGCTCCAGCAGCCCGCCCGCGGGCAGAAGCATCGCCGTGCAGAGAACGTTAAAGAGCGAATGGCAGACGGCGATGCCGCTCATCGTCGCGCTCTCGTCCAGGATCGCCGGGTGTGCCGCCGCGCGGACGATCGAAAAGACCGCCAGCAGCACCACCACGCCGATGATATTGAACATCAGGTGCACCACCGCCGCGCGGCGGGCATTTTTATTCGTGCCGACGGACGCGAGCATCGCCGTGACGCAGGTGCCGATGTTCTGCCCCATGATGATGGGGATGGCGGCGGCATAGCTGACCGCGCCGGTCGTTGCCAGCGCCTGCAAAATGCCGACGGAGGCAGAGCTGGACTGGATGACACCCGTGAGCAGCGCGCCCGCGAGCACGCCGAGGATGGGATTTTTGAACGCGACGAACAGATTCGTAAATGCCGGCACGCTTTTGAGTCCCGACACCGCGCCGCTCATCGTCTCCATGCCGAACATGAGCGTGGTGAAGCTGAGCAGGATCAGCCCCGTGTCCTTCCTGCGCGTGTCCTTGCTGAACATGAAATACACCGTGCCGATGAGCGCCAGCACGGGCGTAAACGAGCTGGGCTTGAGCAGCTGCACAAAGAAATTATCCGCCTGAATGCCACCCAGGCTCAGCAGCCACGCCGTGACCGTCGTGCCGACGTTCGCGCCCATGATGACGTTGATCGCCTGCCGCAGGGTCATCAGCCCCGAATTTACGAAGCCGACCACCATGACCGTGGTCGCGGACGACGACTGGATGATCGCCGTCACGCCGAGACCTGTCAAAAAGCCGGTCAGCGGGCGGTCGGTGAGCTTGCCGAGAAGCACCCGCAGACTGCCGCCCGCGCGGCGCTCCAGCCCCTGCCCCATCAGGTTCATGCCGAACAAAAACAGGCACAGCCCGCCGATCATCTTCAGAAAATCAAAAAAATCCATGCTCCCCTGTCCTTCCCCTTTTTTGTCGAATATCAGTATAAAGGACGCCTGTCAAATGAATTGTCACATTTGTGTAAAATCCATGTAAAATCCGACTGCATTCTCCGCGCCCCTGCGGCGCTTCACAGGGGGCTTTTTTTGATCTTTGCAAATGCTCGCGGATACTGCCTGGGGGTGGGCGCGATTTTCTCGATGATGACGACGCGGTGGGTGGTGCCGGCGACGGGATATTCGTAGATATTCCGCACCTTGCCGCCGAGCTGGCGGATGGCGCGCCGGGCTTCGTCTACTTCCTCCTGCGCGAGCGCGCCCTTCATGGCAAGAAACTGCCCGCCCACGCGCACGAACGGCAGGCACAGCTCCGCCAGCACGTTCAGCCGCGCCACGGCGCGCGACGTGACCACGTCGTACTGCTCGCGGCGCTGCGCGGCGTAGTCCTCTGCCCGCGCGGTGACGATCTCCGCCTCCACGCCAAGT
Source organism: uncultured Bacillota bacterium (assembly GCA_937890735.1). GTDB lineage: Bacteria > Bacillota > Clostridia > Oscillospirales > Oscillospiraceae > CAG-170. Next base: position 623 of record CALACZ010000152.1, on the reverse strand, counting down.
CCCGGCAGGACCTCCGCCAGCCAGTTCATGCGCTTTGCCAGCGAATCGAGCAGCGTCAGCCGAATGGACGGCTCGGCGATCTTCAGCGGCACGCCGGGAAAGCCCGCGCCGCAGCCGACGTCGAGCACGCGTTTGCCCGCCAGCTCCGCCGCGTCCAGCAGCGCCAGACTGTCCAGAAAATGCAGCTGCGCCACGGCGGCGGGATCTGTGATGGCGGTCAGGTTCATGACCTGATTTTTTTCCAGCAACGCCGCGCCGAAGGCGCAGAGCGTATCGACCGTTTGCCCGTCCGGCGCGCGCCCGCGCGCCTGCAAACCGTCCAACAGCGCCTGTTTCATCGCATTACCTCATAAAAATAGTGGGAAGCGGAAACCGCTTCCCACTTATTATAAAGAACTTACTTCTTCATTGCAACGGCTTTCTTTGCCTTTTCCGCGATGCCGGCGGGCGTGATGCCGTAGGCTTCGAGGACGGCGGGCGCTTTGCCGCTGCGGCCGAACTCGTCATTCACGCCGTGGCGCACAACGGGCACGGGGTACTCTTCGCTGAGGAGCTCCGCGACAGCCGCGCCCAGACCGCCGAGGACGTTGGCCTCTTCGGTGGTGACGATCGCGCCGGTCTCC
>CALACZ010000151.1 GCA_937890735.1 uncultured Bacillota bacterium | reverse complement strand
GATGTTCGTGCCGCGCGAGGGCTGCGTGTTCGTGGACGCGGACTACAGCCAGATCGAGCTGCGCGTGCTGGCGCACGTTGCGCAGGATGCGCGGATGCAGGAGGCGTTCCGTACCGGGCAGGATATTCATACGGCGACGGCGGCGCAGGTATTCGGCGTGCGCCCGGAGGATGTCACGCCGCTCATGCGCCGGCACGCGAAGGCGGTCAATTTCGGCATCGTGTACGGCATTTCGGAATTTTCGCTGGCGGAGGACATCGGCGTCAGCCGCCGGGAGGCGAAGGACTATATCGACGCGTATCTCGAGAATTTCTCCGGCGTGCGCGCGTATATGCACGATATTGTGGCGCAGGCGAAGCGCGACGGCTATGTGACCACGCTGTTTGGTCGCCGCCGGATGCTGCCGGAGCTGAAAAGCAGCAACTATAATATCCGCTCGTTCGGTGAGCGCGTGGCGCTCAACACCCCCATTCAGGGCACGGCGGCGGACATTATTAAAATCGCCATGCTGCGCGTGGACGCGGCGCTGCGCGAGCAGGCGCGCGAGGCGCGGCTGCTGCTTCAGGTACACGACGAGCTGATCGTCGAGTGCCCGATGGAGGAGGCGGAGCTTGTCACACGCCTGATGACAGAGCAGATGCAAAGCGCCGTGCAGCTTTCCGTCCCGCTGGTGGCGGAGGCGAAAACGGGCGCGAGCTGGTATGAGGCAAAATGAGAGAGTTTGAAATTACGCGCATGACGGCGGCGGACGTTCCAGAGGTCGCGGCGCTGGAGGCAGTCTGTTTTTCAGACCCCTGGAGCGAAGCGTCCGTCGCGTCGGAGCTGGAAAATCCGCTCAGCCTGTGGCTGGTGGCGCGGGACACGGTGGGGCTGCTTGGCTATGTTGGCAGCCAGAGCGTGCCGGACGAGGCGGATATGATGAATCTCGCCGTCCGCCCGGACGCACGGCGGCAGGGCGTGGCGCAGGCGCTTTTGCAGGCGCTGGAAGCGGCGCTGCGGGGTAGCGACATCCGCTCGCTGACGCTGGAGGTTCGCGCAGGCAACGACCCCGCCATCCGGCTGTATACACAGGCGGGCTTTCGACAGGTCGGGCTGCGGAAAAATTACTACTTTCATCCCAAAGAGGACGCGCTGATCCTCAAAAAGGAGTGGGAATTATGAACATTCTGGCAGTTGAATCCTCCTGCGACGAAACGGCGGTCGCCGTCGTGCGGGACGGGCGCGAGATCCTCGCGGACTGCATCAACTCGCAGGTGGCGCTGCACCGACTGTACGGCGGCGTTGTGCCGGAGATCGCGTCGCGCAAGCACATTGAGTCGATCTATGCGCTGGCAGACGAGGCGCTCGTAAAAGCAAATCTCACGCGCGCGGACCTGGACGCGGTGGCGGTGACGTATGCGCCGGGGCTCATCGGCGCGGTGCTGGTGGGGGTGAATTTTGCCAAGGCGGCGGCGCTCGCGCTGGGGCTGCCGCTCGTGCCGGTGCATCATATCCGCGGGCACATCGCGGCAAATTATCTGGCGTATTCGGAGCTCGAGCCGCCGTTTGTGTGCCTCGTCGTGTCCGGCGGGCACAGCCTGATCGTGGACGTGCGGGACTATAC
>CALACZ010000150.1 GCA_937890735.1 uncultured Bacillota bacterium | reverse complement strand
TAGACGCCTACTCCCTTAGCAGGGGAGCCCCTTCGGCCACTTGGGTACTTCCGCAAGCCGGTATATCTTGAAAAAATCAGGAAAGAATGGCGGAGAGAGTGGGATTCGAACCCACGGCGCATCGCTGCGTCACCGGTTTTCAAGACCGGCTCCTTAAACCGCTCGGACATCTCTCCGAATGACTTCTCCAAAGACGATATGTATTTTATCATAGCCGTTTGCCTTTGTCAATGAAATTTCCTGCAAAACACGAACTTTTCCTCCCGCGGGCGCTTGATGTTCCCGCCGCAGCGTGCTATACTAGAGTAACCGCTGATCCAATCGTCTACGGTTCTCAGCGGATTTTTTGTCCCAACTGTGCAGTTTGAAAAACGCGAAATACACAAAGTATTCCTGCGTTTTCCAAACTTTCATTTGTGCCAAAATCTCTCGCTGATAGCTCTTGCCGATTGAATCATCGGTTACTGAGCGCTAGCAAAAAACAAAACAGAAGGTGTTTTTATGACAAAAATTGATATTTATTCCGGGTTTCTCGGTGCCGGCAAGACCACGCTCATCCGCAAAATGATCCGCGAGGCGTATCAGGGGCAGCAGCTCGTGCTCATTGAGAACGAGTTCGGCGAGATCGGCATCGACGCGGGCTTCCTGTCTGAGGCGGGCGTGCGCATCACCGAGATGAACTCCGGCTGCATCTGCTGCTCGCTCGTGGGCGACTTCGGCAAGGCGCTGCGCCAGGTCATCGCCGACTACCACCCTGACCGCATCCTCATCGAGCCGTCGGGCGTCGGCAAGCTCTCCGACGTCATCGCCGCCGTGCGCAGGGTCACGTCCGACGATGTCCAGCTCGGCAATTTCGTCGCCGTCGTGGACGCCACGAAGTGCAAAATGTATATGAAGAACTTCGGTGAGTTCTATAACGACCAGATCGAAACTGCCAACACCATCCTTCTCTCCCGCACCGGCGGCATGGCGGAGGACAAGCTGGACGCGTGCGTCAAGCTCATCCGTGAGCATAATCCCGACGCCGTTCTCGTCACCACCCCGTGGGACGAGCTGACCGGCGCGCAGATCATGGAGGCGATGGAGCAGCGCAGCAGCATCGCGCTGGAGCTGGAGCGTCTGGAAGAGGAAGCGCACCATCACCATCACGGCCATGATGACGACGATGACGATGAAGAATGCGGCTGCCATCACCATCATCACCATGACGATGATGACGATGACCACGACCACGAGTGCTGCCACCATCATCACCATCATGACGATGACGATGATGACGAGCACGAGCATCATCACCACCACGACGGCGAGTGTGACGATCCCGCGTGCTCCTGCCACCACCATCACCATCATCACGACCACGACGCCGACGAGGTCTTTGCGAGCTGGGGCGTTGAGACACAGAAAAAGTTCTCGAAGGATGAGCTGTCCGCCATTCTGGCTGAACTGGAAAATGCCGAAAAATACGGCGTCATCCTGCGTGCCAAGGGCTACGTCCCCGCGGACGGCACATGGCTGCACTTTGACTACGTCCCCGGCGAGCCGGAGATCCGCGACGGCGGCGCGATGGTCACAGGCCGCCTGTGCGTGATCGGCTCGAAGCTGAACGAATCGGCGCTCGCCGCCCTGTTTGGAGTCTGATACCATGAAGAAAAACGAACCGACGCCGCTGCCGATGTATGTGTTCACCGGCTTTCTGGAGTCCGGCAAAACAAAATTCATCCAGCAGACGCTCGAAGACCCGCGCTTCAACGCCGGGGAGCGGACGCTGCTGCTCGTGCTGGAGGAGGGTGAGGAGAAATACGACCTCTCCGCCTACCCGCACAAGACCGTCTGGCTCGAAACGGCGGAGTATGACCAGCTCAGCCCCGAATTTCTGAGCAAGCTCGCGGAAAAGCACGCCGCCGAGCGCGTCGTGGTGGAGCTGAATGGGATGCATCTCGCCGCGGACTTCTACCTCAAAACGCCGGAGCACTGGCAGATCGCGCAGGAGGTCATGTTTGCCGATGCGAGCACGTTTTTGCAGTATAACGCCAATATGCGTCAGCTCGTGGTCGATAAGCTCACCGGCGCGCAGATGGTCGTCTTTAATCGGATGCAGCCGGGCGCGGACGTGATGCCGTTTCACAAGATCGCCCGCGCCGTCAACCGCCGTGTGGACATCGTCTACGACTACACCGACGGCACAACGCAGTTCGATGAGATCGAAGATCCCCTGCCGTTCGACATCACGAAAGACCCCATTGTGATCAACGACGAGGACTACGCCCTGTTCTACCGCGATATTACCGAAGAGCCGAAGAAATACGCCGGCAAAACGGTGCAGTTCAAAGGGCAGGTCGCGCGCCTGCGCAGCCAGCGCGAGGGGATGTTCGCCCCCGGGCGCTTTGTGATGACCTGCTGCGAGGCGGATATTACGTTCATGGGTCTGCCGTGTAAATTCGTCGGCAGCGAGGGACTAAAAACCCGCTCCTGGGTGCGCGTCACCGCCACCGTCGAGGCAAAATACCACAGCCTCTATAAAGGCGTCGGACCGATTTTAACTGCCAAAACGGTCGAGCCTGCCGATCCTGCGGAGCAGGAAGTGGCAACATTTTGATAAAAACGCTCAGGCAATGACATTGCCTGAGCGTTTTTTCACCGTAACATCTCTTCCGCCGTCAAGATCCCATCCACTGCCGCGGACATGATCCCCCCGGCATAGCCCGCGCCTTCGCCGCAGGGGTAGAGACCTTGCAGGCTCGCCTGCCGCGCCTCATTCCGCACGATGCGCACCGGCGAGGAGCTGCGCGTCTCGGGCGCGGTCAGCACCGCGTCGGGCGCGTCAAACCCATGCAGCCGCTTTCCAAGCTCCGGCAGCGCCCGCTCCAGAACGTCCGTAATACGCGCGGGCAGCACCTCGTGCAGCTCGCACAGGCGCACGCCTGGGCGGTACGTCGGCTGCACGCCGCCGAGCGCCGTGCTCGCCCGGTGCGCCAGAAAATCGCCCGCAAGCTGCGCCGGGGCGCGATAGTCCCCGCCGCCCGCGCGAAACGCCGCCTGTTCAATTTCGCGCTGCCAGCGCATCCCCGCCAGCGCGTCCGTGCCCGGAAAGTCCGCCGGGCTGAGCGTCACCAGCAGCGCCGCGTTCGCATTTTCGCCGTCACGCGCAGCATTGCTCATCCCGTTCGTCACCACGCCGCCGTCCTCCGACGCCGCCGCGACCACGCTCCCGCCGGGGCACATACAAAACGTATACGCCGACGCGCCGTCCGGCAGATGCACGTTCAGCTTGTAATCCGCCGGCGGCAGACCCTGCCGCCCCGCCGACGCGCCGTACTGCGCCGCGTTGATCTCCGCCTGCCGGTGCTCGATGCGCACGCCCATGGAAAACGGCTTCGCCTCCATCCGCACACCCGCGTCCAGCAGCATCTCAAACGTGTCGCGCGCGCTGTGCCCGATGGCAAGCGCCGCCCGCGTGCACGCAAGCTCGTGCGCCTGCCCGTCCTGCTCATAGCGCACGCCCGCGAGCTGTCCGTTTTTCTCAATCAGCCCCGTCACGCGCGCGCCAAAGCGCACCTCGCCGCCGTAGTGGAGGATCTTTTCGCGCAGATTCTGCACCACCTCCACCAGCACGTCCGTGCCGATGTGCGGCTTGGCGTCAAACAGGATCTCCGCCCCCGCGCCCGCGTCGGCAAACTGCTCCAGCACCCAGCCGATGCGTTCGTTTTTCGTGCCCGTCGTGAGCTTCCCGTCCGAAAACGTGCCCGCGCCGCCCTCGCCGAACTGCACATTGCACTCCGGGTCGAGCGCGCCGCCGTTCCAGAACGCCTGCACCTTTTCGTGCCGCGTGCGCGCGTCCTGCCCGCGCTCGAGCACGATCGGGCGCGCGCCCGCCATTGCCAGCACCAGCGCCGCAAACATCCCGGCAGGGCCGAACCCGATCACCACCGGGCGCTGCGGCAGCGCCCGCGCGCACACCGGCGGCACATACGCAGCATCCCGTGCGATGGACGCCTTGCCGCACCGCGCCTGCCTGAGAATTTTGTCCTCCCGCCCGGCAGCGAGCACGTCCACCGTATAAATGACGCGCACATCGCTCTTTTTCCGCGCGTCGATCGACCGCTTTTTGAGGTCGATGCGGCGGATCTCGCTCTCTTTGATGCGCAGCAGCTTTGCAGCCGCGCGTGACAGCGCCGCCATATCCGCCTCCGGCGGCAGCGCAATATCCCGTATCCGAATCATACCTCTTCCTCGCGTTTTCCCAGTTTTCCCGCGACGTAGCCCGACGACCACGCCCATTGCAGGTTGAACCCGCCGCATTCGCCGTCCACGTCCAGCACCTCGCCGGTGGCAAAGACGCCCGGTGCAAGGCGGCTCTCCAGCGTCACGGGGTCAAATTCCGCCGTGCGGATGCCGCCCGCCGTCACCTGCGCGCCGTCCATGCCCATCACGCCGACCACCGGCAGCGCAAAGCACTTGACCTGCGCCGCCGCCGCGTCCAGTTCCGCGTCCGTGAGCGCTTCCAGCGCCGATGCAGCGTCCAGCCCCGCGCGCTTCACGATCGTTTTTCCCAAGCGGCTGTGCAGCATCCCCGCCAGCAGCTCCTCCGCTGCCATCTGCGGGAACTGCGCCCGCCGCGCTCTTAGAATTTCCAAAACCGCCGCGCGGTCCAGCCCGCGCAGAAGATCCAGCAGCAGCACCATCTCACCCGCGCCGGTCGAAACCGCGCGCGAGAGCTCAAACGCCGCCGGGCCGCTCACGCCGTACTCCGTGAACTGTACCTCGCCCGCGCCATGCGCCGTGCGCCGCCCCGCGATCTTCAGCTCCAGCGCCGCGTCCGCGCGCACGCCCTTGAGCGCGCGCACAAACTCCGGCTCGGTGCGGATCTGCGTCAGGCTCGGGCGCAGCGCCGTGCACGAGTGCCCCAGCGCCTGTAAAATGCGGTAGCCGTCCTCCGTCCCGCCGAGCTTCCGCCCGGCGCAGCCGCCCGCGGCGACGATCAGCCTGTCGCCGAAAAATGACCGCCCGTCGGTGCATTCCGCCTGCCAGCCGCGCGCCTTTTTGCGCACCGCGCGCACCTCGCACCCGCACTGCACGTCTGCGCCCCGCGCCGCCAGCGCAAAGCGCAGCACGTCCACCACGCTGTTCGCCTGATCGCTCAGCGGGTACACGCGCCCATCCGCCTGCGCCGTCGTGAGCAGCCCCAGCGCGCGGAAAAAGTCCAGCGTCCTCTGCACGGGAAAGCGCGCCAGCGCGGGCTTTACAAACGCCGACGCGCCGTAATAATGCGTCTCGTCCGCCGCCAGATTCGACAGATTGCACCGCCCGTTGCCGGTCGCCAGCAGCTTTCTGCCCACGCGCGCCTGCCGCTCGAGCAGCGTCACGCGATTATTGGCATCCTGCGCCGCGACCAGCGCCGCCATCATCCCGCTCGCGCCGCCGCCGATGATCAAAACCTTCATAGCGCCCTCCCGTCCGTTTCTACCGCCAGTATACCGAATTTTTGCCGGATTCTCAAGAACAAATCGCAGGCAGGGCTTGCGGTCGAGCCAGGGGCGGGACTCTGCCCTGCCCGCGCGGTACAATGCCGCAAAATTGATCGCACACATGCGAACCCGCAAGCACCCGTAGGGGCGGATGCCTCTTGTATAGCCTGGTATGATTGTTTACAGTTTGTACGAGGAGATCGTTTACAGTTTTGAGTAAAATAAAGGCAGAAAAACGCAAAAAAGGGAAGTGTTTCAATGCCGTGGGAGAGAAAAACTGTGGATGATCAGAGAAGAGAATTTGTGGCGCGCGCTGTCATGGGTGAGGAAAGTCTGAGCGCGTTCTGCCGTGCGTGCGGCATCAGCCGCCCAACGGGATACAAGTGGCTCGAGCGCTATCTGAACGGCGAGGGTATGTCGGATAAGCCCCACACGCCGTGGAAGCACTTTGAGCGAGAGCGTCCGAACGCACTGCGGCAGATGGACATCACGCCGATGCACGGCAAGCCGCGCCATCCGCAGACGCAGGGCAAGGACGAACGGTTTCACTGCACGCTCAAGGAGGAGCTGCTGCTGCGCAAGCCGCTGGTGGCTGAAAAGTTCATTTCAAGGAAAATTTACAGACTTTGACAAGTGTAAATGATCCTCCCGTACAAACTGTAAACAATCCGGGCTTGACAAGAGTCGTCCGCCCCTACAGGGCATTGTACGCCGCCTCCGTTTGTTGTACATTTTTTACAGTGTATCCCGCCCGTGCGTTATGACAAAAATCGCCGTAGCAGAGATTCTGCTGCGGCGGATTTTTTCTGCAATTACTTCTGTTTTTTCGCGTGTTCGGATTTTTGCCATTCGATCCATGCTGCGCCGGTGAGGACGAGGCAGACGCCGATGACGCGCTTCCAGCTGAACATCTCGTAGAACAGGTAGTCCAGCACGAGCGACATTCCGAGATTGCCCGCCAGCGTGAGGACAGCGGAAATAAACGCGTTCGTGCGCGGCGTTGCCGCGATGATGAGCACCATCGCAAGCAGACCCGCCACGCCGCCGAGGTACACCCACAGCGGCACGCTCGCCAGATGCGCCGGGGCGAGCTCCGCGCCCTTGCCGGTGATGAACACGAGCGCGATGGCGAGGACCGTCGCCTCCAGATAGTTGATGAGCGCGCCGTTCGCCGTACCGAACACCTGCCCGGCTTTGACGTTGACCATGCGGTTGACGCAGTTTGCCGCGCCGATGATGAGTGCCACGACCAGATAGATCATACCGCCGCCTCCTTTGCCGCGAGCATGACGAGGATCACACCCGCCGCCACGAGGATATAACCCGGAAGCTGCCGCGCGTGAAAGCGCACCTTCGGCATCCCGAAGAGTCCCAGACTGTCGATCAGCCGCGCCGCGACCAGCTCCCCGGCGGTGGACAGCGCGGTCATCGCCGCCGCGCCCACGCGCAGCGTGCACCAGCTGCTGCTCGCCACGATGCTGATGCCCATCAGCCCGACCAGGTAAACATACCACGGCGCGCCCGCGAGACGGATCTTTTCACGGCGGATAAGCAGCAGATAAATAAGCAGCAGCACCAGCGCGATGCCGTGCACAAAGAGCGTGATACCGAACAGACTGTAGTATTTTCCGAGCTGCCCGTTGAGCGAGATCATCACGCCCTGCAAAAGTCCCGCGAGGAGCAGTCCTAAATAGAAGATCATTGCAAATCCCTCTTTTCGGCAAATATCATACACGATTTGCGTCAAAACTGCAACCATTTTCGCACTCTACTGCCAGTAGAATCCCGATTCTACCCGCAGGAGAGCGCTGTTTCCCGATGCGGAGAGTGCGATTTGCGAGATTTCGGGTGTCTTTTTCGCCCGCCCGGGCTATACTGATAGCAGAACACAGCAACAGGAGGACCTATTATGCGTCAGCTTTTGATCATCGGAGATTCCATCATGAAGGGCGTGATGAACGACGGCGGGAAGTACCGTCTGTGCAGCGATCACGATTTTTCTTCTCTGACGGCGAATGAAATTCAGGTCGATAACGCCTCCAAGATGGGCGCGACCATCGAGAGTATCCAGCCGATACTCAAAAAGAAGCTGGCGGGGCTGAACGAGCAGAGCACGGTGCTCTTTTCGCTCGGCGGCAACGACTGCGACTACGACTGGAGCAAAATTTCGGATGACCCGGACGGCACGTTTGAGCCGCACACGCCGAACGACCGCTTCCTCTCGCTCTACCGCGACGCCATCCGCGCCGCGCAGGAGACGGGCGCGAAGGTCGCCGTGGCGTCGATTTTGCCGCTCGATTCCGAGCGCTATTTCGACTTCATCACGAAGGACCGCGACCGGGAAAATATCCTGCACTGGCTGGGCGACGTGAACCATCTGTACCGCTGGCAGGAGTATTATAACTCGCTCGTGTGCACGCTCGCGCGGGTGTTCGGCTGCCGGCTGGTCGATCTGCGGTCGCGGTTTTTGTGCCGCTCGGATTTCCCGTCGCTCCTCAGCTGCGACGGCATCCACCCCTCGCAGCAGGGTCACGACCTGATCCACACAAGCGTCGCCGCCGCACTGGGATGAAGAAAAAGATTCGGGGTCTGAACAGTCGTTCAGACCCCGATTTTATGTTTTGAACATTCGCTGTGTTTACGGCAGGCACTTTTTATGCGGGCGGTAGCCGGCGGTGAGGGCGGCTTCATAACTATCGAAGGTGATCTGGTTTTGCTCCTGGGGGAGGCTGGCGCAGGTGTCGCTGTGGAATACGCCGGAATTGATATTGCCGATGTAGGACGCGGGGGCATTTTTGAGGGTGGGGTTGATCTGCTCCGCCGTGGCGGTGCGCTCGGTGGTGAACGTGACAGTTTTCCCGTCGGAGGACGCTGTGACCGTACCTTGCAGGTCGGTGCGATAGAGCTGCACGTCCGCGTCGCGCAGACGGGAGAGCGCCTGCTCCGTCGGGTGGCCGTAGGAATTATCCGCGCCCACGGAGATGACACCGTACTGCGGCGCGGTCGCGCGCAGGAACACATACCCGCTCGAACCGCGGCTTCCGTGGTGCGGGGCTTTCAGCACCGTGGCGGAAAGGTCCGCGCCGCTTTCGACCAGCTCGTCCTCCGCCTCGATGCCGATGTCGCCCGTAAAGAGGAACGACGTCTCGCCGTAGTCGATGCGCAGGACGATGGAATTTTCGTTGTTATCGCCATAGTCGCGCAGCGGGCCGAGCACCGTTACCGTCGCGCCGCCAAGCCCCCAGCTTTCGCCCGGCTGCGGCTGTTCGATGGCGCGCTCCTGCGCGGCGGCGTATTTGGCAAAATCGGAAAACGCCTTCGTGTCATACTCCGTCACCGAGCACAGCACGCGCCCCGCCGGGTATTTTGCCAGCACGCCGGCGAGCCCGCCGCAGTGATCCTCGTCGCAGTGCGTGGCGACGACAGTTTGCAGCTCCGTCACGCCGCGCTGCGCCAGCGCCGAGACGACGTACTGCGCGTCGGCGACGTTGCCGCCGTCGATGAGCATCGCCTCGCCGCCGCAGGTGACGAGCGCGCTGTCCGCCTGCCCCACGTCGAGAAAATACACCGTCAGCCCGTCCTCCGCCGATGTCGTCGCGGGCGTATCCAGCCCGCAGGCGCACAGCGTGAGCAGCAGAAAAAGCGCCAGAAGCAGCGCTAAAAGTCTCTTTTTCATCCGTCTTTCTCCTCTTCCCAGAACATTCGGAACGCTGTTGGTAATGCAATATCCTGTGCGAAGCGCGCCGCGTCCGCCCAGACGAAACCGTCCGCCCGCGCCGCGCAGTCGATGTAGTAGCAGCGCATCTGCCAGCGGACGTGCGTGAAAATATGCGCCCGCTCCAGCGATTTTTGCAGCCCGCGCGGCTGCACGCCCCAGCGCGCCGCCTGCTCGACCGCCGCCTGCGCATCCAGCAAGCCCGGCACGTTCGGCAGCTCCCAGAGTCCCGCGAGAAGCCCCGTTTTGCCGCGCTTTTTCACGGCGCACGCGCCGTCGCAGCGCAGGACGAACACCGTCTTTTCCTCCAGACGGCGTTCTTTTTTTGCCGCGCGGACGGGAAGCTGCGCCGCCGTGCCGTTGGCGCAGCCGCGGCAGAGCGACGCCAGCGGGCAGCTCTCGCAGCGCGGGGCGCTGTTCGGTCCGCACAGCGTCGCGCCCAGCTCCATGAGCGCCTGTGTAAAGTCGCCGCAGCGCCCGGCTGGGTAAATTTCCGCCAGCGCGTCGCGGTATTCCCGCCGCAGCTTTCCGTCGTCCGTCGGGCGGTGATCGTCCAGCAGGCGCGAGACCACGCGCAGGACGTTGCCGTCCACAGCTGGCGTGGGCTGCTCAAAGCAGATCGACGCGACCGCCCCGGCGGTATAGTCCCCCACGCCCGGAAGCGCGCGAATATCGTCAAATTTTTGCGGAAATTCGCCGCCATACCCGTCCATCACCACGCGCGCCGCCTTTTGCAGGTTGCGCACGCGCGTATAGTAGCCCAGCCCCTCCCAGAGCTTGGTCAGCCGGTCCTCCGGGCAGGCGGCGAGCGCCGCGATGTCGGGCAGCTCGGCGAGAAAGCGCGCGTAA
>CALACZ010000149.1 GCA_937890735.1 uncultured Bacillota bacterium | reverse complement strand
GTGGCTCGCGCAGCGAGACGGATGAGGAGAAGGGTGGTACGTTCTGAGATGTTGCCACGTTTTGACTCAAAAACGTGTGGCAGCTCAAAAATAAGAACTCTTCCCCTCATCAGTCACCTTCGGTGACAGCTTCCCCCCAGGGGGAAGCCGATTTCGCACCGGCGAGAGATTTTTCGTCAGGGCAAGGCGCGCGAACGACGGCGTATCGGGTATACGCCGAGCGAGCAGCAACGCCGCCCTGGCGGAAAAGATCCGCCGGCTATATTCAGTGCTTGGGAACTAAAACTTCTTTGCCGCCCATATACGGCTGCAAGCATTTCGGGATGGTCACGCTGCCGTCCTTCTGCAGGTGGTTTTCCAGGAACGCGATGAGCATTCTGGGCGGCGCGACGCAGGTGTTGTTGAGGGTGTGGGCAAGGTACGTTTTGCCGTCCTCGCCGCGGATGCGGATGTTCAGGCGGCGCGCCTGCGCGTCGCCGAGGTTCGAGCACGAGCAGACCTCAAAATATTTCTGCTGCCGCGGACTCCACGCCTCAATATCGCACGATTTGACCTTGAGATCGGCAAGGTCGCCGGAGCAGCATTCGAGCTGCCGGACGGGAATTTCAAAATCGCGGAACAGCTCCACGGAGTTGCGCCAGAGCTTTTCGTACCAGTCCATCGACTCCTCCGGGCGGCAGACGACGATCATCTCCTGCTTTTCAAACTGGTGGATGCGGTACACGCCGCGCTCCTCCAGCCCGTGGCTGCCGACCTCCTTGCGGAAGCACGGCGAATACGACGTGAGCGTGAGCGGCATCTGGCTCTCGGGCAGGATCTGGTCGATGAATCTGCCGATCATGGAGTGCTCGGACGTGCCGATGAGGTACAGGTCCTCGCCCTCGATCTTGTACATCATGGCGTCCATCTCCGTCTGGCTCATGACGCCCTTGACCACATCGCCGTGCATCATGAACGGCGGGATGACGTAGGTAAAGCCCTTGCGGTCGATCATGAAGTCGCGCGCGTAGGCGAGCACCGCCTCGTGCAGACGCGCGATGTCGCCCAGCAGGTAGTAAAAGCCCATGCCCGCCACGCGCGCGGCGGATTCCTTGTCGATGCCGTCAAAGCGCGCCATGATGTCCACATGGTGCGGCACTTCAAAATCGGGCACGATGGGCTTCCCGAAGCGCTCGACCTCGACATTGCAGCTGTCGTCCGGACCGATGGGGACGGACGGGTCGATGATGTTCGGGATGGTGTACATGATCTCGCGGATGCGCGCGTCGTTTTCGGCGACCTGCGCGTCCAGCGCGGCGCGGCGCTCGTCGTCAGCCTTGACGGCAGCGTTGTTTTTGTCGATCTCTGCCTGAATTTCGGCGCGCTCGGCGTCGTCCGCGCACTTTTTGAGCCTGCCGTAGAGCGGACCGTTCGCTTTGGAGAGCTTGTTGCGCGCTGCCTTCAGGCTCTCGACCTCGGCGATGGCGGCGCGGCGCGCGGAGTCCAGCGCGATGACCTCGTCCACCAGCGGGAGCTTTTCATCCTGGAACTTTTTGCGGATGTTTTCACGGACAACGTCCGGGTTTTCTCTTAAAAATCGAATGTCGATCATGGTTTTGCCTCACTTTTGTTCCGATTTTTCGTCCGCCGTCAGCAGCGCCTCATACGCCGCCAGCGCGTCGTCTGACAGATATTGCTTGTTCCGCGCGACGGTATCCATCGCCTTGGAATACGTCACGTTGCCCTCATGGGTCTTGCATTGCAGCGCCGTGATGAGCGCGGAATACGCGCTTTCCACGGTGTCCGCCTCGCGCTCGAGCGCGTCGTACTCGTCGCGCATCGCGTCCAGTGTTTTGGACTGCTCGTCGAGCTGCGTTTTCGCGTCCTCCAGCTCCTGCTGGAGCTGCGTGACCGCATCCTGCAAGTCGCGGTTCTGCGTTTGCAGCTGCTCGGCGCGGGTCAGGGCGCTGGCGTTGCTCTCGTTCAGCGCGCCGATCTGCTCCTGCGACGAGTTTTTCTGCATGATCAGCGACACGAGCACCAGCAAAAACGCCATCGCAAACAGGACCGTCATGTATCGCAATAGCGCGTTCTTTTTCGCGTCGCTCAGCGGCGGCTGCCGCTTCTCCTCCGGATGCGCGGGCTGCGCCGCGTCCGGGGTCTGCGCCGCTGCGGGGGTCGTCTGCTCCGTCCCGGGAGCGGTTTGCTGCTCGTTCATCGCACGCTCTCCTTTCCGCCGATCGTATCCAGCGCGTCGAGTAAGCGCTGAAGATCGTCATCACCATAATATTCCAGTTCCAGCCGCCCCTTGCGCTTGCCGTGATGGATCTTCACGCCGCGCCCGAGGCTGCGGCTGAGGTCGCGCTCGCACACGGCGATGTAATCGACCGCCGGGGCGGGCGGGGGCGCTTTTTTGGCAGGCTTTGCCATATTTTTGCACATCAGCTCCGTCTGCCGCACGGAGAGCTGCAAATTCTGCACCTTCTGCGCCACGGCGAGCTGCGCGTTTTCATCGCTGAGCGTCAGGATCGCGCGGGCGTGTCCGGCGGAGATCGCGCCGCTGGCGACCATGTCCAGCACCGGCGCGCTCAGCGCCAGCAGCCGCAGCGCGTTTGCAACGGCGGGGCGGGATTTGCCCACACGGTCGGCAACGGCGCTCTGCGTCATGCCGTAGTCCTGCATGAGCTGCTGATAGCCGCGCGCCTCTTCGATGGCGTCAAGGTCGGCACGCTGCAAATTTTCGATGAGCGCCAGCTCCATCGCGGTCTTGTCGTCGGCTTCGATGACCGTGACGGGGACTTCCCGCAGCCCCGCCATGCGCGCCGCGCGCCAGCGGCGCTCGCCGGCGATGATCTGATAAAAGCCCGTGGGGAGCTTGCGGACGGTCAGCGGTTGGATGATGCCGTGCTGCCGGATGGAATCCGCCAGCTCCTGCAATGCCGCCTCGTCAAAATGCCGGCGCGGCTGGTCGGGATTCGGCTCGACCTTTTGCAGCGGCAGCATCAGCGCGCCGCCCTCGGGCGCGGGCTGCATCGCGCTCTCGCCGAGCAGCGCGCCCAGACCCTTGCCGAGCCCTCGTTGTGCGGACATATCGCCGCCTCCTTTCAGGTGCGCTCCAGCACCTCGCGCGCGAGCTGCTCATAGCTCTGCGCGCCGCGGCTGAAGCGGTCGTATTCAAAAACGGGTTTTCCGTGGCTGGGCGCTTCGCACAGCCGAACGTTGCGCGGGATGACGGCGGCAAAGACCTTGCCGGGGAAATAGCGCCGGACCTCCTCCGCGACCTGCGCCGAGAAATTCGTGCGCCCGTCGTACATCGTCAGCAGCACGCCGAACACGTCGATCGTCGGGTTGAGCCGCCGCTTGACAGCGCGGAGCGTCTGCATGAGGTCGCTCAGTCCCTCCAGCGCGTAATATTCGCACTGCACGGGGATGAGCACGCGGTCGGCGGCGCAGATGGCGTTGAGCGTCAAAAGCTCCAGCGACGGCGGGCAGTCGATGAAAATATAATCGTACTCCTCGCGCAGCGGCTCGATGGCGCGCCGCAGGGCGTATTCGCGCCCGTCCGCGCCCACCAGCTCCACGCTCGCGCCCGAGAGCGCCGGGCACGACGGGATGAGATCGCCGTAGGGCGTGTGCAGCACGCATGCCGCCGCGTCCTTTTCGCCGAGCACGATGTCGTAGCTCGTGCCGGAGGGCGCGCCTTTTTCCGCGCCGAAGCCGGAGGTGGCGTTCGCCTGCGGGTCAAAATCGCACAGCAGCACGCGCTTGCCCGCGCGATGCAGCGCCGCCGCAAGGTTGACCGCCGTGGTCGTTTTGCCCACGCCGCCCTTCTGATTGACCAAAGCCAAGATCACGCCCATCCGCGCCCCTTCTTTCTGTAAAGCATTCCGGGTCTTATTATATCCGCTCAGAGATAGAATTGCAAGATGGGATGCAGGAAATCCAGATGTTTCACGTGAAACATTCTGGATCACACCGAACCCTGTAGGGGCGCACGACTCTATGCGCCCGGCAGGATGCACCCGCAAAAACGGACGCGCCAATGTGAAACCGCACACCGTTTGTAGGGGTCGATGCCCACATCGACCCGGCAGTACGCAATTGCAAAATTGCACGCA
>CALACZ010000148.1 GCA_937890735.1 uncultured Bacillota bacterium | reverse complement strand
AATGCAAATCAAAACACAAAGGAGTTGTTTCCGTGTACGAAATCTATCAGGATCATCCCAAGCAGGCCAAGGGCAGCATTCGTGTTGTGCTTGCCGTCGCATTTCTCGCCTGTGCCATCGGTGCGGGCATCTTTCTTATCACCCGTCTGATCAGCAAGCCGCTGTCCAAAGAAGAAGCACGCGCTCAAACCGGCATCGTCTATGATGACTCCGCTGTTGAAGGTGGCTGGGATAATCTCAGCCCGGAAGAAATAGCGGAGAAGCTGAACGAAAAGGTCGCGGAGGGCATGATCAACATCAGCATGAACACTGCGCCGTACTTTGAAAATGGCAAAGCTGAGGGCAACGTCATGATCGTAAACGAGTCGATCAACAATTACCCCCAGCAGGTGGAGTTCATCCGCAATGACACGGGCGAGCTCATTTATCAGAGCAAAGCGATCCCCGTGGGCAGCAAGATCGAACGCGCTGCCCTTGACGTGGAGCTTCCGGCCGGCAGTTATGAATGCACAGCCATGTTCCACAACCTCGACCCCGAAACCAGCGATATTATCGGTACGGCTGGGGCCATCATCAACATCACCGTGAAAAACTGATTTCACAACAACCAATCAAAATTATAATATTTACAAGGAGATTTTACCATGAAAAACTTCAAGAAGACCATCTCTCTCATCCTCGCCGTCTGCATGCTCGCCTCCCTCGCTATTTCCGCTTCTGCGGCCAACACGGTCGATACCTCCGGCGGCACGGGCACGTCCTCCGTTACTCTGTCCTCGACTGCCGATGGCAGCATCGGCGGCGATCCGGCCGCAACTAAGATGAGTGTCACCGTCCCGACCGTGCTGCCCATCGCCGTTGGCACCGACGGCACCGTTTCCACCGCGAC
Source organism: uncultured Bacillota bacterium (assembly GCA_937890735.1). GTDB lineage: Bacteria > Bacillota > Clostridia > Oscillospirales > Oscillospiraceae > CAG-170. Next base: position 5,864 of record CALACZ010000148.1, on the reverse strand, counting down.
CGACGCAAAGATCGTCAACAATTCTTTCGGCGCTGTCAAGGTCAACAGCGTTTCTATCGAAGCCGCACAGGGCTGGTCGCTGGCGGCGTTCGGCAGTAAGGATACGCTGGCACACGAGAAAGTCAACAGCAACAAGTTTGGCTTCCAGATCGCGCTCGGCGACGGTGAAAAGAAGCTGACCGATAACAAGAACGCCTCCAAGCAGACGCTTCTGACCGACGCCATTGAGGGCTGCTTCATGTCTGGCGTGGGCGATCAGGCTGCGAACAGCATCGGCATCACCTACGACGCCATCGTTACGCCCGTGAGTGAAGCGGTCACCAACACCGCTATCGCGTCCGTACTCTTCATCATCGCCTGGGATGTGGTCTGAGCACATACACCAAGGGGAACGCGCAAGCGTTCCCCTTAAAATTTAACAGGAGGTATTCAAGGTGAAGAAAAAACGGATCCTCGCAATGATCCTCGCCGCCGTTTCGTGTCTGTCTTTGGCAGTCGGCGCGTCGGCGGCGAATGTGGCACGGGAAGCGACTGACTTCCGGGATTTTGATAAATCCGCGTGGTATGCCGAAGCTGTGTCTACGGGCGTAGACAATGGACTGCTGTACGGCAAGTCCGCCGCGACGCTTGACCCGAACGGCAAGCTGACCCGCGCGGAGATGGCTGCCGTGATCAACCGCTCGTTCGGGTGCTATAAAACCGCCGATATTTCGCAGTACAGGGACGTTTCCAGAAACAAGTGGTATTACAACGATATTGCGCTCGCCGTGCAGATGGGCACATACAACGGACGTTCTGCCGCGGCGATGATGCCGGACGCGCCGATCACGCGGCAGGAGGCGATGACGGTCGTTGCCCGCGCGTTGGAATTGGACTATGATTCGTATTCACAAACGGATTTGTCCAAGTTCGCAGACGCAAAGGATGCGTCCGACTGGGCGCTGCCTTATATCCGGGCCATGGTCGGCGCGGGGCATATCCGCGGGCGCGGCAAAGTCCTTGCCCCGCTGGACAATATCACAAGAGCTGAGTTCGCGCAGATTTTTGCGAACATTATTCAGTCGTACATCACTGTCAAAGGCGAATACACGGAGAATTTTAATGGCACGCTGCTCGTCCGCTGTGCAGGCGTGACGCTCAAGGACCTGACCGTAGACGGCGACCTCATCATCGGCTGCGGCGCGGCGAATGGCACGATCGTGCTGGATAACGTGACTGTCACCGGGCGGCTGCTCGTCTGGGGCGGCGGCACGCAAGCCGTGTACTGCAACAACGGCACGAATATGCCGGAGGTCGTCGTGGCTCGTGTAGATGACGCGGTCAAAGTCATTTATGACAGAAATTCCACCCTCGCTGTCATTGACACGATCAAGACCAGAATCACCGAGCGTGCAAAGCAGCACAAAGAAACCGAGATCATCTTTTACGATGTCAGCGGACTGCGCGAAGCCCAAAAGCAGCTCAATGCCATCGTCGCGGACAACCAGCTTTCTGTTGCTGCTCCGGCTCATCTGTATGCTGTTGTCGGAGCGCAGACAGTGAAAGCGGAGTTCACGAACAGCAGCGAGAGTGATACCTACAAAATCGAAATTCGCAGAAAAAAGGACAATTCCTTGATTGCTGACGCCTTTGAGCTCGCCGCAGGCAAGAGCATTTCATCGCTGACACTTCTCGAAGCGCCGGCGTATGGGAACACAGATTGCACCGTGACGATCACAGCCTACCGCGACGGCAAGCAGATCGGCAGCATGCAGACGGAGCTGACGCTCCACGCCGCGTATCTCTGGTCGCAGGAGGTGCTGTGATGAACAGGAAACTTATCACTTTGCTGCTGGCACTGACAATGATCCTGTCACTTGCCGTGAGTGCGTCCGCCGCTGAAATGACAGAAGCGCGTGTGCCCGTGACGCTCACCGTCATCAATGCGGTGTCGCCGATCTCCTGCACCGTGCCCGCCTGCCTGCCGGTCTCGCTGGTGGACGGCTATGTGGTCTGCGCCAACAATGCTGGCATCACGAACACCGGCAAAACCGGCGCGATCCGCGTCACGAAGGTGGACGTACAGCCCGGCGCGTTCGAGATCGGCAGCTACGATAATTTCTCGGCAGGCAAAAACAGTATTGCACTCAATATCAATGGCTGTGTTACCAAGGGTACGGGCAGTTTGACGCTGACGGACGATGCCTTCCCGCCCATCGACGCGGAGCAGTCGCTCGCCATCCGCTACCGCGCAAAGGTATCTGCAAGCGAAACCGTCACCAACGTCAATGCAGCAACCGTCATCTTCACGATTGCCGCCGCAGGGGAGGAATGATGTATGAAACTTAGAAAATTGACCACGCTGTTGCTCGTCCTCTGCATGACGTTTTCGCTGAGCATTTCGGCGTTCGCGGCGGATGCACCCGTCGCCAGCGGCACGATCCAGAGCAGCGGCATCCGCTGGTCGCTGGACGCGCGGGGCTGGCTGACCATCTCCGGCACGGGCACAGCGCCGGTGTTCCAGAGTGCGGATAATCAGCCGTGGGCAGAATACCGTGACCAAATCGTCGAGGTTTGGTATGACGATATGAGCACTCTTACGATCCCCGACCTCGCATACTGGTTTGAGGGCTGCACCAACCTGACCACCGCCGAGCTGCCGCTCGCGCCGACCATTGGCAAGCACGCCTTTTATAACTGCCCGAAGCTCTCTACGCTGACCATGTACTACGGCGAAACAGTCCTGAACAGCATCGGTGAGGATGCCTTCTGGCGCGAAGCCGATTCCGGCGATACCCTGACGATCTGCTACATCCTCGGCTACCCGGAGAGCACCACGCCGTTCCATACCTACGACTGGTCCGGCAGCCACCGCGCAAACCTGCATTTTGATGATGTGTATGGAATTATGACCATGAAGCCCGTCATCGGCACGTGCCCGGATTGCGGCAAGTATGCTTTGCAGGGTTCTTACGTCGAAGAGCGTCATACTTCACGCGGTCATAAGGTTTACAACGAATGCAACTCGTGTCACTATGTCGAATACACCGGCGACTACGAATACAAGGACCACGGCGACGGCAGCTACGGCTCATGGACGTGCCCGGATTGCGGGCGACATTCCTGGGAACTCGAAGACGAGCGCGGGGCAACTTGTACGCGCAACGGTTACGAGGACTACGTCTGCGCCTGCGGCGAGACCAAGCGCACGACGATCTACGCCAGCGGGCACGACTACCGCTGCGGCGATTGGATGGATTACTCCGCCAGCCAGCACCGGCGCGAGAACGAGTGCTATAACTGCGGCGACGTGGATTACGAATATTCTGCGCACAGCTTCACCTACGGCAGCTGGACGCAGTACAGCGCCGCGCTGCACAGCCGGACGAACACCTGCACGATCTGCGCCCGTTCCGAGCAGCAGACCGCCGCGCACAATTACAGTGTCGGCGCGTGGAGCAGATACAGCGATACCCAGCACCGCCGCGCCAAAACCTGCACCGACTGCGGCGCGTCCACGTATGACTACGCTGACCGCACGGACACAAACGGCGATGGAAAATGTGACGACTGCGGCGCAACGATGAGCTTGACGCTAACTTGGGACGCCTCGTCCAACGGCGGCACGGTTGGCGGGATGCGCGCCACGACGACGGTGGTCAAGCGCGGCGAGTCCGTGAGCGCCCCGGCAGCCGTGCCGGTCAAGACCGGGCACACCTTCAAGGGCTGGTACACGGAGAGGTCAGGCGGCAGCCTGCACAGCACTGTGACCGTCACGGAAAGCCGAACATTCTACGCGCAGTTCACCGCAAACGAGTATACCATCACCTGGAATTTAGGCGACGGACGCACCGAGGAAACAAAGCAGACCTACGGTGAAAAACTCGTTCTTCCCACCGAGCCGACTCGCAAAGGTGCAGAGTTTTTAGGTTGGTTCACGCAGGAAACCAGCGGCACGCAGGTGGATGCCAACACGACCTACACAACGGCTGGCGAAATGACTTACTATGCCCACTGGGAGATCACGGAGATCTTTTCAGTCACAGTGCCGGTCACACTGCCGCTCGTCGTTGATGAAAGCGGTGAGGTTCATACCGGCGCGGCAGAGATCATCAATGCGTCTACCGGCGCGGTCGTGGTCTCTTCGGTCAGCCTGTCCGCCAAAAACGGCTGGCAGCTCGTGCCCTATACGACGGACATGGCGCATGAACAGGTAGACGCCAAGCTCCTTGGCTTCCGGCTCAACAACATTCAGACCACCAAGACCGGCAGCACAGAAACGCTCGCCCTGTCCACCCCGTGGCAAATTCCAGAGAGCGGCGGTCTGCCGATCAACTATGATGCTGTCGTATCAGCAGTTTCGCAGCCCATTACGGAACAGGATGTGCTGAGCGTAGTGTTTGTGCTGGAATGGGCGTAAGAAAAGGGGGAGTGACCAATGATGAAAATTCTGAAGCGCGGCAAGCTGCTCATTTTCTGCGCACTTATCTGCCTGCTGCTGGCGACGGTCGCTTCGGCAGGCGGCAGCGGCGATGTGGCGTCCGCTGTGGAAAGCACATGGACCACTGCCGCCGCGCAGATCAAGACCGTTGTGGACAACGTCGTTTTCCCGGTCATCGACATGGTGCTGGCGATCGCATTTTTCGTAAAACTGGCGACCGCATATTTTGACTATCGGAAATCCGGGCAGTTTGAATGGACCGCGCCTGCCATCCTCTTTGCGTGTCTGGTCTTCACCCTGACCGCCCCGACCTATATCTGGGGCATCGTCGGGCTGTGAGCAGCTCAGAAGGGAAAGGCAGGTGACAGCGCCTGTTTATCTGGGACTTTGTTGCGAACACGATCCTGGACGAGATCATGGAGTGGGTGTACAAGCAGGTCGTGGGCTTTCTTGCGAACTTCTTCGGCGAGATGGGAAACATGGGTGCGGAGTTGTTTGAAATGGGCTGGGTGCAGAGTATCGTCCTGTTTTTCTCGTATCTGGCGTGGAGTTTGTATGCGGTCGGTGTCATCGTTGCCTGCGCAGAATGCGGGCTGGAATACTCGTCCGGCAGGGCGGACATCAAAGGAACTGCCCTGAATCTCATCAAGGGCTTTCTGGCAGTGAGCCTGTTCACCGTCGTGCCGGTGAAGCTCTATGAGCTCTGCGTATCGCTGCAGGTAAATTTCACAAGCGCACTCAGCGGCGCAGGGGAAAGCATCGGCAGCGTCGCGGGAAAGATTTTAGAGGAGCTGTCGGCGGACAAGCTCGCGGATTTTGCCGATACGCACGTCGGCGGATTTGCCACGATCTCCAGCCCGTTTATGATCCTGTTCGGACTCATTCTAATGGCATATGCGGTCATCAAGGTGTTTTTCGCCAACCTCAAGCGCGGCGGCATCCTGCTCATCCAGATCGCGGTGGGAAGCCTTTATATGTTCAGCGTGCCGCGGGGGTATCTGGACGGGTTTTATCAGTGGTGCAAGCAGGTCGTGGGGCTTTGCCTCACGGCTTTTTTGCAGGCGACGATCCTCATCGCGGGGCTGATGGTCTTCACGCAGCACGCTCTGCTCGGACTCGGTCTGATGCTCTCCGCCGGGGAGATCCCGCGCATCGCGGGGATGTTCGGGCTGGATACCTCCACGCGTGCGAATCTGTCCAGCGCGGTCTATACGGCGCAGACGGCGATCAACATTACAAAAACTGTCGCAAAGGCGGCTGCGGCATGACGGAGGTGAGATTATGGATACGAGCTTTTTGGATGAGGACTTAGACATGATCGAGGTGCTGGATCATCCGGCGCTTTTCTCAAACGGCAGAATCCCGCGTGCTGCGGTGCCGAAGGGCCTTTATGCGTATGACCTCTATGAAAGCTGCGATACCGGAAAATTCTACTATATTGCGC
>CALACZ010000147.1 GCA_937890735.1 uncultured Bacillota bacterium | reverse complement strand
GCGGTTTGAAAAGTTTGAAATACACAAAGTATTCCTGCACTTTCCAAACCTTGACCTGGCGAAAAATCTCTCGCCGAATCTGCTTGCCGAATTGTGCGGTGTTGCCTTAATTCCCAATTTATTATTGATTTTGATATTATACCATACTTTTCCGTGCGTGTCAAAAGTGTTGTTTTTCCGCGCGCGGGGCGCTTGCAATGCTGATACAAAGCTGGTATCATGAACGCAGAATTTTTACGTCAGGAGGGTCATTATGTTTGAGCCGGATGTATTGCGTCAGGAGGCTGCGCTCATCGCCTGCCGCCGCCGTCTGCACGAGCGCCCCGAGCTTTCCTTCCATGAATTTGAAACGACCGAATATCTGGAATCCGCGCTGCGCGAGATGGGCGTGGATGAGCTCAGCCGCCCGTGCAAAACGGGGCTGATCGCCACGATCCGCGGCAAAAAGCCCGGAAAGCCCGCCGCGCTCGGCGTGCGCGCCGACATTGACGCGCTGCCCATTCAGGAGGATAACGACCTGCCCTACCGCTCGAAAAATCCCGGCGTGATGCACGCCTGCGGGCATGACGCGCACGCCGCCATCGCGCTGACGCTGGCGCGGCTTTTATGCGCGCGGCGCTCGGAGTTCTGCGGCACGGTGCGGCTTTTATTCCAGCACGCGGAGGAGCTGCCGCCCGGCGGCGCGATCGAAATGGTGCGCGCGGGCGCGGCGGAGGGGCTGGACGCCGTGCTGGGCATTCACCTGTCCACCACGTTCCCCAGCGGGCACTTCGGCGTGCGCGCCGGGGCGCTCACCGCAAATACCGACCGATTTGACATCACCGTTCTCGGCAAGGGCGGGCACTGCGCCCTGCCGGAGACGTGCATCGACCCGGTCGTGACCGGCGCGCAGATCATCCTCGCGCTGCAAACGCTCGTCTCCCGCAAGATGGCGGCGGTCGATCCGGCGGTCGTCTCGATCTGTCAGGCAAACGCCGGAAACGCCTACAACATCATCCCCAACACCATGACGCTCACCGGCACAACCCGCTGTCTCGGTCCGCAGGCGCGCGCGTTTTTGCACGCCGAGATGGAGCGCATCGTGCGCGGCATCACGCAGGCGGCGGGCGCAGGCTACGAATTTTCGTGGCAGGACGGGTATCCGTCGGTCATGAACGACGAGGGGCTGACGAAGCTCGCAGAGCAGCTCATCGAGGCGCGCTTCGGCGCGGAGCGCGTGCTGCACATCTCGCCGCTCATGCCGGGCGAGGACTATCCGTATTTTCTGGAGGACGGCAAGCGCCCCGGCTTCTTTGTGGAGCTGGGCACGCGCAATGCCGCCTGCGGCAGTGACCAGCCGCACCACAACCCGCACTTTAAGATCGACGAGGACTGCCTGAAATACGGCGTGCAGTTCCTGCTCGATATGGCGCTGCGGCTGCTGGACGGCACGAGGGATGCGCTGTGAAGCTGACGGTTCTCGTTGACAACGCTACGATCATCGACCGCTATTTTCTCGCCGAGCCCGCCGTCAGCTATCTTCTGGAGGACGGCGGCGCGCGCATTCTGCTGGATACGGGCTATTCCGACGTGTTCCTCAAAAATGCGCGGGCGATGGGCATCGACCTGTCGCGCGTGACAGACATCGTGCTCTCGCACGGGCACAACGACCACACGGGCGGGCTGGCGGCGTATTTCGCGGCGTTTCCGCAGACGCACGTCCGCCTGACGGCGTGCCCGGGCGTGTTCGCGCCCCGGCGCGACGACGCGGGACTCTCGATCGGTTCGCCGCTGACACAGGAGGATGTGCGCGTGCGGGCGGAGGTGCGCCTGTCGGATGAGCCGGTGCGCCTGTCGGAGCACGTCACGTTTTTGGGAAAGATCCCCCGCCGAACGGATTTTGAGGCGCGCGCGCCCATCGGCGTGCGGTTCGAGGATGGCGAGTGGGCGGGCGATCTGCTGCCGGACGATTCCGCGCTGGCGATCGAGACGGCGGAGGGGCTGTTCCTGCTGCTCGGCTGTTCGCACAGCGGCGTGTGCAATATCATTTTGCAGGCGCAGGCGCTGTTTCCGGGCGTGCCCGTGCGCGGGCTGCTCGGCGGGATGCACCTCATGCGCCGGGACGCGCAGGCGGAAAAGACCATCGAATTTTTGCAGACGCTCCCCCTCACCGCGCTCTACCCCAGCCACTGTACGGCATTCGCCGTCCGCGCCCAAATGGCGCAGACCCTCCCGGTGCTGGATGTGGGCGTTGGGATGACTTTGGAATTATAAAAATGTGCCTGCCAAACGGCAGGCACATTTTTTATTGTTCAAACTGGCTGTTGTAGAGCTTGGCGTAGAAGCCGCCTTTTTCGAGAAGCTGCTCGTGTTTGCCCTGCTCGATGATGTGCCCGTCGCACATCACCAAGATCACGTCCGCCTCGCGGATGGTGGACAGGCGGTGGGCGACGATGAAGCTCGTCCTGCCCCGCATGAGCGCGGCGAACGCCGACTGCACCTTGCGCTCGGTGCGCGTGTCGATGGAGCTGGTCGCTTCGTCCAGAATGAGCATAGGCGGCTTTGCCAGCATCACGCGCGTGATGCAAAGCAGCTGCCGCTGCCCCTGAGACAGGCTCATGCCGCCGGAGAGCGGTGTGTCATACCCCTGCGGCAGCTTGCGGATGAAGTCGTCGGCATAGCACGCGCGCGCCGCCTCGAACAGCTCTTCGTCGGTCGCGTCCGGCGCGCCCATGGTGAGGTTTTCGCGCACCGTCCCGCCGGAGAGCCACGTCTCCTGCAAGACCATGCCGTACTGTGCGCGCAGGCTCTTGCGTGAGACGCTGTACACATCCGTCCCGTCCACATAAATAGCGCCGCCGTTCACGTCGTAAAAGCGCATGAGGAGGTTGATGAGCGTCGTTTTGCCGCAGCCGGTTGGGCCGACGATCGCCACGCGCTGTCCGGGCTGCACGTCCAGCTCCAGATGCTCGATGAGCGGGCGCTCCGGCACATAGGAGAACGACACGTCCCGCAGCCGCACGCCGCCGGAGACGGGTGTGGGAAGTGCGGCATTCGCATCAGGCGTTTCATCCGGCGCGTCCAGCAGCTCAAACAGCCGCGCGGCGCACGCCAGCGCGTTCTGAAGCTCGGCGATCACGCCGGAAATTTCGTTGAACGGGCGCGTATACTGGTTCGCGTAGCTGAGGAACACCGTGAGTGTGCCCACCGTGACCGCGCCGCCCGCGGCGCTCAGCGCGCCCACGAGCGCCACGCCCGCGTAGACCATGGCGTTTACAAAGCGTGTGACGGGGTTCGTGAGCGAGGAGAAGAACGTCGCTTGCAAAGACGCGTCCCGCAGGCGGTCGTTTTCTTCATCAAAGCGGGCGCTGGCGCGAGCCTCCATGCCGAATGCGCGCACGAGCTTCTGCTCGCCCACCATCTCCTCCAGATACGCCGTCTGCTGCCCGCGCAGGCGCGACTGCGCCGTAAAGAGCGTTTTCGTCCGCCCGGTGATGAACTTTGCCGCAAACAGCGACAGCGGCGTGAGCAGCACAACCACCAGCGCGATGCGCCAGCTCAGGCGGAGCATGATAACGAGCGTGCAGAGAATGGTCAAAGCGCCCGTAAAGAACTGCGAAAAGCCGAGCACCAGCCCGTCCGAAAGCTGGTCTGCGTCGGCGATGATGCGGCTGAGCGTATCGCCGGACGGGTGCGCGTCGAGATACGCCAGCGGCAGCCGCTGTAATTTGGCAAACGCCTGCCGGCGCACGTCGCGCACGGCGGAAAACGCCATGCGGTTAAAGAGGTCGCTGATGCACCATTGCAGCGCCGCCGCGCCGCAGGCTGCGATCAGCGCACCCGAGAGCGCCCGCGCCGCTGCAGCGAGGTCCACCTGTCCGGGAGCGACGACGCAGTCGATGGCACGCCCGACCGCGATGGGCACATACAATGTCCCCGCGACGTTCGCCGCCGATAAGATGAGCGCCAGCACGAGCTGCCAGCCGCTGCCGCGCAGCAGCGCCAGAACGCGCCGGAGCGTTCCTCCGGAGGCTGTCTTTTTCACTGCGCCGCCTCCTTTTTGAACTGGGATTCGTGGATTTCGCGGTAGACGGGGCACGTTTTGAGCAGTGCACCGTGCCGCCCCGCGCCGACCAGCCTGCCGCCGTCGAGCACGAGGATGCAGTCGGCGTGGCGGATGGAGGCGGTACGCTGTGAGATGATGACGGTCGTCTGCCCGTCAGGCAGCTGCCGCAGCGCTTTGCGCAGCGCCGCGTCGGTGGCAAAGTCCAGCGCGGAGGCGCTGTCGTCCAAGATCAGAATGCGCGGGTGCGCCGCGAGCGCGCGGGCGATGCACAGCCGCTGCTTCTGCCCGCCGGAGAGATTGCGCCCGCCCTGCTCCAGCTCAAAGTCCAGCCCGCCGGGCTTTTCCTGCACGAACGGCAGCGCCTGCGCCGTCTCCAGCGCGGCGTACAGTTCCTCGTCGGAGGCAGATTCGCTCCCCCAGCGGAGATTGTCGCGCAGCGTGCCGGAAAACAGCGCCGCCTTCTGCGGCACAACGCCGATCGCGCCGCGCAGCGCGCTCTGCGCATAGTCCCGCGCATCGCGCCCGCCGAGGCGCACCTTCCCGGACGTGGGGTCATAAAAGCGTGCGATGAGGTTCGCCAGCGTCGTTTTGCCGCTGCCTGTGCCGCCGATCACACCGAGCGTCTGCCCGGGCTCGACGCGGAAGCTCACGTCCTCCAGCGCGTCGCCCGCCGCGCCGGGATAGCGCAGGCTGACGTGGTCAAATTCAATTTCGCCGAAGCGCGCCGTGTCGGCGGCTTCCGAGCCGTAGCGCATCTCCGGCTCGATGGCGAGCACCGACTGGATGCGCCGCGCGCACGCGAGCGAGCGCGTGATGGTGAGGATCAGGTTTGCGAGCTTGATGAGCTCAATGAGGATCTGCGACAGGTAATTATACAGCGCGATAAGCTGCCCCTGCGTCAAGTTTCCGCTCTGCACGCGCAGCGCGCCGCCGCGCACGAGCAGGACGATGGCGATGTTCACGATCACATACGTCAGCGGGTTCAGCAGCGCCGAAATGCGCCCGACGAACGTCTGCGCGCCGTACAGCCGCTGCGTGTCGCCGGAAAACGCGGCGACCTGCCCGTCCTCTTTCAGAAACGCGCGCAGCACGCGCACGCCCGCAAGATTTTCGCGCACGCGGTCGGTCACGCCGTCCAGCCGCTCCTGCACGCGGCGGTAGAGCGGGATACAGGTGAGCATCACGCCGAACACCACGGCAAACAGCGCCGCGATCGCGCCCACAAAAATGAGCGCCAGCCGCGCGTCCACCGTAAACGCCATCACCATCGCGCCGAACACCACGAACGGCGAGCGCAGCAGCAGCCGCAGCGTGAGGTTGAGCCCCGTCTGCACCTGGTTCATATCGCTCGTCATGCGCGTGAGCAGCGACGATGTGCCCAGCCGGTCAAGGTCAGCATAGCTGAGCGTGCCGATATGGGAAAATAATGCGCTGCGCAGCCGCGCGGCAAAGCCGCAGGAGGCCTTGGCGGCAAAATACTGCGCCGTGACTGACGCAGCAAGCCCCAATAGCCCCAGCAGCAGGAGAAGCCCGCACTGGCGCAGGATGTAGCCCGTGTCGCCGGTGCGGATGCCCTCATCGGTGATGCGTGCCACGATGAGCGGCACGATCAGCTCAAAGCTCGCCTCGAGCAGCTTGAACGCCGGACCGAGGATGCTCTCTTTCTTATAATCCTGCAAATATGGCAGCAGGGGCTTTACCGAGCCGTCTGCTTTTGTTCTCCTTATTTGCATTTGTTTCCTGCCAGATAGACTTTGCGGCGTTGAAGCGCCGCGTCACAGATCACAAAATCCGCCCGCAGCCCCACGGCGATCGCGCCGCACACATCCGCGCAGCCGAGCGCGCGCGCCGGGTTGCGCGTGGCGGCGAGGATGGCGTCCTCCCGCGCGATGCCGAAGCGCACGGCGTTTACCATGCAGTCATACAGATTTGTCGCCGAGCCCGCGATCGTCCCGTCGGCGAGCCGCGCCACGCCGCCCGCGAGGAACACGTCCTGCCCGCCGAGCGTATACTGCCCGTCCGGCATTCCGCAGCAGCGCAGCGCGTCGGAGATGAGGCACATCCGTTCGCGCCCGAACAGGCGGAACGCCAGCCGCACCGCGCTGGGGTGCACATGGATGCCGTCGCAGATCAGTTCCGCGCGCACCGTATCGCGCTCCGCCGCCGCGCCGATCGGACCGGGGTCGCGGTGGTGAAGCGGCGGCATCGCGTTATACAGGTGCGTCAGGTGCGTCGCGCCCGCGTCAAAGACCGCCGCCGCCTCGTCGTAGGTCGCGGCGGTGTGCGCCACCGACACGGTGCACACGTGGCTCGCCGCGCGCGTAAACTCGACCGCGCCCGGCAGCTCCGGCGCAACGTCTACGATACGCACAAGCCCGCCGCAGCCCTCCTGAAGCGCCATAAACGCCGCAAAATCCGGCAGGCGCAGGTACGCGCCGTTCTGCGCGCCCTTTTTCTTTTCGGAGAAGAACGGACCTTCCATCTGGATGCCCATCAGGTGCGCGCAGCCAGCCGGGGCGGCGGCTTTTAACCGCGCGGCGGAGGCGAACGCCCGCGCCAGCACGTCATACGGCAGCGTCATGGACGCGGGCGCGAACGACGTCACGCCGTTCTGCGCCAGATACCGCGCCATGCGCGTGAGTCCTTCGTCGTCGCCGTCGGAAAAATCCGCGCCGGAGTTGCCGTGGTTGTGAATGTCGATCAGCCCCGGGATGACATACGCCCCGGCAAGGTCCTCGCCCGCGCCGGAGGTATCCTCCGAAACTTCCGTAAAAATTCCGTTTTCTACCGTAAAGCTGCCGAGGGCGAAGTGGTCGTCCACAAAAATATTTGCGTTTTTATACCGCATACCGTCAGCCTCCGATCTGCGGCAGGCTCGCTGCCGCCACCGACTGCCCGACGCGGCGGGTCTTTTCATCCGGCAGCAGAAGTTCGATGCCCGTCAGCTCCGGGTAGTCCTCGCGCAGCACGCGGCGGCACTCGTCGATGAGCACCTCGCCGCCGCGCCCGGACACCACGCGCCCGAGCACCAGCAGATGGCGAATGTCGTAAAAATCGGCGTACAGCCGCAGCGTGTGCGCAAGATAGCAGCCGATCGTGCGCCAGATCGCCTCCGCGCGCACATCGCCCCGCTCCATGAGCGCCTGCGCCTGCTTGAGCTGCTCGGCAAGCGACTTTGTGCCGTCGAGCTCGATGCCCGCCGCGGGTGCGAGCTTGAGAACGGCGTCCTGCGAAAAATATTTGCACCCCACGCCGAGATCGCCCGACCATTCGTCGCGCATGGCGCGCTCGTTCAGATCGACCGGGGCAAACGCCAGCTCGTTGAACCAGCCGAGGACGTTCCCCTCGCGGTCTACATACCCGACCGCCTCGCTCGTGCCCATCGCAAGCCCCATCACGCCCGTCACGCCCAGGCTCATCGAACCCGCCAGCGCGGTCACGTCGCCGTCGTTGGCGACCACGATGGGCGCGCCGATCTCCGCCGCGGCGCGGTCGTAGATCGTTTTGACTTCCTCGCGGCGGCTGCGCGGGACTTTGATGAACAGGGACGATACCATCGGGCTGTTGCCGATGAACACGCCCGCCGACGAAACGCCGATGGCGTCCACGCGCGGCATTTTGGACGCCGCCGTGCGGAACGAGTCGAGGATGCCGTCATACTGATACTGCGGGTCCTCCGAGAGCTTGGGCAGCCACACCGTCTCCTCGGAGTAGACGACCCTGCCGTCCACCACCGCCGAGACCTTGCGGTCGCTGCCGCCTGCGTCAAAGCCGATGCGGCAGCCGTCGGTATGCCCGCCGATGCGCACGGCGCTATCGTGCTCGGCGGGGAAGTCTGCATCCGCGCCGCACACGACGATCTCAAACGGGCGCTCATACACGTCCTGCATGAACTGCACGTCAAATGCCCGTGCGCCGCCGGGGGCGTAGTCCTGCTGAAGCTCGTGCCCCAGCTCGTCCGCGCCGCGCAGATATACGCGCCAGCCGCCCACGCTCCACAGCAGGAATTTCACATACCGCTCCAGATACCGCCGGTCGGCGTCGTGCATGGCAGCCGTGCCGTGGATGCGCGTATGGCGCACCGTCACCTTGCCGCCCTCGCGCTCGACCGCCACGGATACCGGCACGCCCGCGCCGCGCAAATACGCGCGCGCCCACGCGGCAAAGGGGATAAAGTCCGGCTCAAGCTGCGGCACATTGCCCAGCTCGAACGAAACGCCCAGATATTCCATAGTTCCTCCCGTCCTCCGCGCGGCGCGCGGACGTTGTAGTCAGGCACATTATACCGCGCCGGGAACGATTTGTATAGTCTATCCTACCGCATCCCACACCCCGTCCGGCATCACGCTGTGCGGGTTGGCAGCCTCGCGGATCGCGGCAAAATACGGGTCATTTTCGTCCACATCGCGCCACGTCAGCACGCCGCCCAGCGCCGTCTCGTCCGCGCGCCCCAGAAGCGCATTGAGCGCCTGCGCCGCCTGCCCGCGTGAAAGCGGCACGTCCGCGTCCTCCGGCGCTTGCGCTGCCGCGAGCTGCGGAAGAACTGCCCCGGCACGGCGGAGCGTTTCGGCAAATTCCGCGCACGTCACCGCCTGCGTCGGCGCAAAATGCGCCTGCCGGTCGTCCGACCACACGCCGAGCTCTGTCAGCGTACACACCGCGCGGTATGACCAGCGGTTCGCCGGAACGTCCACATACGCCGCCGCGCGCGGCTCGGTTTCCCGCACAGCCTCCGGCAGCAGCCGGTAGACGATCTGCGCAAGCTGCTCGCGCGTGAGCGGCGCGTCCGGGCGCATCGTCCCGTCCGCAAAGCCCGCCAGATACGCAGGGTGCTCGATCGTCTCCGCCGCCCGGCATGGCGCGCAGAGCGCCAGAAAAACCGCCGCCAGCGCGGCGGCACATCGAAATTTTTGCCGCATTCTCTCCACTCTCCCATTCGGATTTCCTGAGTTTTTCCATTTTGGCACACAGCAGATTGCAAAAGCAGTCAACTTCTGCCGGAGCTGGAAAAAATCGTTGCGTGCGCCGCGCGGCGCGTGGTATCATGGCAGGGATATTGATGATAGAGTGAGGGATTTCCATGCAGGATCTCAGAAACCCGGAATTTTCGCGCCATTTTCAGACGCGCCCGCGCTGGGTGTTTTCCGCGCCGGGGCGCACGGAGCTGGGCGGCAACCATACCGACCATCAGCACGGTCATGTGCTGGCGGCGGCGGTCGATCTGGACACGCGCGCGACCGTGGCAAAAAACGGTCTCGGCTGCATCCGCGTCCTCTCCGAGGGCTATCCCCTGTGCCGCGTGGCGCTGGACGATCTGACGCAGAAGCCGGACGAGGCTGGCACGACCGCCGCGCTCATCCGGGGCGTTGCCGCGCGCTTTGCGCAGCTCGGGGCAAAGCTGGAGGGCATCGACGCCTATGTGACCTCCACGGTGCTGCCCGGCAGCGGGCTTTCGTCCTCGGCGGCGTTTGAGGTGCTCCTCGGCACGATCCTCAACCACCTCTTCTGCGGCGGAAAATTTACGCCCGTGCAGGTCGCGCAGATCGGGCAGTGGGCGGAGAATGTGTATTTCGGCAAGCCGTGCGGGCTGATGGATCAGACCGCGTCGGCGGTCGGCGGCGTGGTCGCCATCGACTTTGCCGCCCCCGCCGCGCCGCAGGTGCGCCGGGTGGAGCTGGATCTGCACGCGCTCGGCTATGCGCTGTGCATTCTCGACACCGGCGCGGATCACGCCGCGCTGACCGACCAGTACGCCGCCATCCCGGCGGAGATGCGCGAGGTCGCGGCGGTGTTTGGGAAAGAATATCTGCGCGATGTCGAGGAAGCGGCGTTTTATGAGAATCTGCCCGCCGTGCGCCGGGCTGCGGGCGACCGCGCCACGCTGCGCGCGATGCACTTTTTTGACGACGACCGCCGCGTGACGCAGCAGGCGGACGCGCTCGCGCGCGGGGACTTTGACGAATTTCTGCGGCAGGTCAGCGAGTCCGGGCGCTCGTCGTGGCTGTACTTGCAGGACGTTGTGCCGCTGGGCGCGACGCGCGGGCAGCATATGGCGCTCGCGCTGGCGCTGGCGGAAAAGCTGCTCGGCGGGCGCGGCGCGTGCCGCGTACACGGCGGCGGCTTTGCCGGGACGATCCAGGCGTTCGTCCCGCTGGACGCGCTGGAACATTTCCGCTGCGGCATGGAAGCCGTGCTCGGCGCGGGAAGCTGCCACATTCTGTCCGTCCGCCCGGAGGGCGGCGTGCTGCTGGAGGAACACGCATGATCGGTTCTGCCATTTCGGGTCTTGTACAATACGCCGTGCGCGCGGGGCTTCTGGAGGCGTGCGACGAGACGTGGGCAGTCAATACGCTGCTCGGCATTTTGGAGCGTTCCGCCTTTGACCCCGCCGCTCCCGCTGAAAACGCGCCGCTGCATGAGCTGCTGAACACGCTCACGGACGACGCCGTCCGGCGCGGCGTGATCGAGGACGGCATCGCCTCGCGCGACCTGTTCGATACGCGCCTGATGGGCGCGCTCACGCCCGCGCCGCGCGAGGTGCGCGGCAAATTCCGCGCGCTGTACGCGCTCAGTCCGCAGGCGGCGACCGACTGGTTCTACGCCTTCAGCCGGAACACGAACTACATCCGGCGCGACCGCATCGCAAAGGACCGCAAGTGGCGCTATGCAAGCAACTTCGGCACGCTCGACATCACCATCAACCGCTCCAAGCCCGAAAAAGACCCGCGCGCCATCGCGGCGGCAAAAAACGCCGCGCCGGGCGGCTATCCCCTGTGCCAGCTCTGCGCGGAAAATGAGGGCTATTTCGGCAGACTCGACCATCCGGCGCGCGAAAATCACCGCATCGTGCCCTTGACACTTGCGGGCAGTGACTGGTATCTGCAATATTCGCCGTATGTGTACTACAACGAGCACTGCATCGTCCTGAACGCGCATCATGTGCCCATGCAAATTTCGCGCGCCACGTTTGACCGGCTTCTCGATTTTGTAGGGCAGTTCCCGCACTATTTCCTCGGCTCGAATGCGGACCTGCCCATCGTGGGCGGCTCGATCCTCAGTCACGACCATTTTCAGGGCGGGCGGTATCACTTTGCCATGGAGCTCGCACCCATCGAGCAGGCGCTGCGCTTCCGCGATTTTGCGGACATTCAGGCGGGGATCGTGCGCTGGGCGATGTCGGTCCTGCGCCTGACGGGCAGTGATCCCGCGCGGCTGGCAGCGCTTGCCGAGCGTATCCTGAACGACTGGCGCGGCTACAGCGACGAGGCGGCGTTTGTTTTCAGCGAGACGGGCGGTGAACCGCACAATACCATCACGCCCGTTGCGCGCCGGCGCGGCGAGCTGTTTGAGCTCGATCTGGTGCTGCGCAACAACCTCACCACCGAGCAGTATCCGCTGGGCGTGTATCACCCGCACCCGGAGCTGCACCATATCAAAAAAGAGAACATCGGGCTCATCGAGGTCATGGGACTCGCCGTCCTGCCCGCGCGGCTGGACACGGAGCTTGCCGCCCTGCGCACGGCGCTGCTGACCGGCGGCGACCTGCGCGCGAGCGAGACGCTGTGCAAGCACGCCGATTGGGCAGAAAATATCCAAGCCCGCCGCGCCCTCACAGAGGAGAATATCGACGAGGTCCTGCGACAGGAGGTCGGCGCGGTGTTCGCCCAGGTTCTCGCCGACGCGGGCGTTTATAAATGCACCACGGCAGGACGCGAGGCGTTTTTGAGATTCGCAAAAACAGCAGGCGCGGAAGTGATTTAGCAGTGCGTCGTAATGTAGGGGAGGGGCTTGCCCCGCCCGTCGTAATTCTGAAGCAGCGGCGATTTGCAGAAGTCAAAGGCTTCCCTTGGTGACCAAGGGAAGCTGTCAGCGAAGCTGACTGATGAGATCAGAAGGTCGCAGGTTTGCAGAGCGCCACCCTGTAGTGCGGAAAAACATACACCCTCTCATCCCTTCCGTCACGGCTTCGCCGTGCCACCTCCCCTTGGTCACCAAGGGGAGGCTTTGAACTGCGCAAAATCCCGCCCGCAGGCTGTCTGCGGGCGGAGGCCTTTTTACGCTTTCTTCAGGATCGCATAGCCAAACGGCTGCATTTGCACCGTGCCGTTTTTGAACTCCGCGCCGTGCGCAAGCGCAGTCTCCCACTTGCCGTCCAGCGCATACTCCCGCGGCTCGTCGAGGGGGTCGATGCACACGACAAATTCCTCGTGTTCATCATACCGGCGGTAGACGATCGGATAGCCGCCGTGGCGGCGGTTGAGGAACTCCACGCGTCCGTCGGCGCAGAGAGCGAGGCTGGACTTTCGCAGCGCGATGAGCCGCTGCACCGTGCGCAGGAGCGAATCGTCCTGCGCCATCTGTGTCTGCACGCTCACGCCGTGCTCGTCCACGGGCAGGTAGAGCGCGTCCGCGCTTGCTTCGGAGAAGCCCGCGTTTTTGCCGTTCGTCCACTGCATGGGCGTGCGCGCGCCGGTGCGGCTGAAGCCGCCCTCCTTCGATGGCAGCTCCGGGATGTACGGCATCCCGATCTCGTCACCGTAATACACGAACGGCACGCCGGGCATGGTCAGCAGAAACGCGAAGCAGTCCGCGACCTCCGGCAGCGTGCGGTGGTAGGCAAGGCGCGGCATATCGTGGTTGCCGGTGGGCAGCGAAATATAGCCCCTGCCGTCCGTGGCGGCGTACTGCCGCGCATAGTCCCGCAGGAAATTTTCAAGGCAGCCGTTGCCGTCCTTCTGAAACAGGCTGTTGCCGGGGAAGCCGTTGCACTCCTGCGGGCGGTTTTCCGCGCGGAAGAGGCTGGTGTAGCCCGCAAGGTTAAAGTGGATCATAAAGTCGATGTGGAAGCCCGCCGCGATGGCGCGCTCGGGATACGACCACTCGGAGATAAGTACGCACTCGGGGTGCTTTTCGTCGAACATCTGCCGAATTTCCTGCCAGAAGGCGCGGATGCCGCTGCCGTCGGGGTCGTTTTTGATGAGCGAGGACGCCATGTCCACCCGGAAGCCGTCCGCGCCGAGCGCGAGCCAGAATTCCATGATGTCGAGGAGCGCCTGCTTGGTGGCGCGGCAGTCGGGATGATCCATCGGCAGCTGCCACGCGGGGTCGTCGATCTGCTTAAAGCCGTAATTTAACGCCGGCTGGCAGTAGAAAAAGTTCCGCAGGAACATCCCGTTGCGCGTGGCAAGCCCGCCTACGCCCATGCCGTGATAGTCCTTCTGCCAGTCGTCCGTCCAGATATAGCGGTTGGAAAATTCGTTCTTTTCCGGCTGCGCGGACTTCTGAAACCACTCGCATTCGAGCGCCGTGTGCCCCGCGACGAGGTCCACGACCACGCGGATGCCCTGCTCATGCGCGGCGCGGCAGAGGGCGGCAAAATCGTCGTTCGTGCCGTAGCGCGGCGCGACCCTGTAAAAATCCGCGATGTCATAGCCCGCGTCGCGGAAGGGCGAGGCGTAAAACGGATTGAGCCAGACGGCGTTAAAGCCCAGCTCGCGCAGATACGGCAGCTTCTGCGTGATGCCCGGCAGATCGCCGATGCCATCCGCGTTGGAGTCATAGAACGACTGGGGATAGATGTTGTAAAAGACGGCATCCTTCAGCCAGCTCGGCTGCTTCATATTGCGGTCCTCCTAAAAATTATTCTTGAGGCAGCTCTTTTCGTACCCACTCTGCCTGACGCGTGCGGGCGCGCAGGCAGCCGTAAAAGCCGGGGATGAGGAAGCAGTCCGCCAGCACCCACGCGGCGGGGTTGGCGAGGCACGCGGCGTCATAGCCGAAGCGCGGCACTGCCCAGAAGCTCACCGCCACGCGCGCGAGCATTTCCAGCAGCCCCGACAGCAGCGACAGGCGGCTGTAGCCCATGCCCTGAATGGACAGACGCAGCACGTTCACCAGCATCAGCATCGGCGCGAACCACGCGTCCATGGCGTTGAGTTGCTGCGCATACGGCAGCACCTGCGCCGCCTCTTCGGGCGAGGCAAAGAGCAGGATCGCGTAGCGCGTGCCGAACTGTGCCAGCAGGATGTGCACGACGCAGTAAATGCCGCCCAGCAGCATACACGCGTATGTCCCCTGCCGGATACGGTCATATTTGCCCGCGCCGAGATTTTGCCCCGTAAAGTTGCTGGAGCAGACCGCCAGCGCGTCATACGGACTGGCGTAGAGCTGTGTGAGCTTGGAGGCGATGGCAACGCCGGAGACATACAGCGCGCCGAGCGTATTGACGGCGCTTTGCAGAATGATCGTGCCGATGGCGGTGATGGAAAATTGCAATCCCACCGGCGCGCCCATGCCCAGCAGCCACAGCGCCTCGCGCGGGCGAAGCTGCCACTCCTGCCGCGTCATGCGCAGCATCGGAAAGTTCCGCTTCATATACCACAGGCACAAAAGCCCCGAGCCGAGCTGCGAAATGACCGTTGCGATCGCCGCGCCGGAAACGCCCATATCCAGCACGCACACCATCAGCAGATCCAGTACGATGTTGATGCCGGACGCGATGGCAAGAAACCAGACCGGCGAGCGGCTGTCGCCCAGCGCACGCAGCACGCACGCGCAGAGGTTATAGAGGATGGTGGCGGGAATGCCGAGGAAAATGATGAAAATGTAGTCAAAGGCATACTCCATCTGCTCCGCCGGCGTGGACATCCAGGAAAGCAGCGACCGGCACAGCGGCAGCGTGAGCGCCAGCAGCGCCGCCGACATGAACACGCCGATCCACACGCACCCGGCGGCATGGCGCCGCAGCTGCGCATCGTCGCCTGCACCGAACGCCTGCGCCAGCGGAATGGTCATGCCCGTACACAATCCGCTGCAAAAGCCGATCACCAGGAAATTCACCGACCCCGTCGCGCCCACGCCGCCCAGCGCCATCACGCCCAGCGCGTGCCCGACGATCATCGTATCCACGAGAGAATAGACCTGCTGGAGCATCAGCCCCAGCAGCACCGGCAGCGTGAACCGCCAGACCATGCCGAGCGGACGCCCCTGTGTGAGGTCCTGCGTCATAAGATCACCTTCACAAAATCCGGCGCACGGCGCGCCGGAGATTTTTTGCAGGCTATATTTATAGCACGATTTTTTGTACTGTCAATATCGTATTTTTGCAAAAAACGCGGCGCTGTGAAAACGCCGCGTTTTGTTCGTTTTTTACAGGGTTATATCCTCCGCAGCGGCGCTTCCGGCGCACAGCGCGCGGCATTTTGCCGTGAACGCCGCCGTCTGCTCCGCGCAGCGCCCGATGTAGCGCGCGGGGTCGAGCTCGGCGCGGATCTCGTCCGCCGTCATGCCGAACTCCCGCCGCGCCGCCAGCGCCGCGATGAGATCCCAGCGCTCGCCGTTTTTCATCTTCGCCGTCGCGTCCATCGACGCCTCGCGGATGATCTCGTGCACCTGCTGGCGGTCGCCGCCGCGGCGCACCGCCGCCATCATGAGATTTTCCGTGGCGATGAACGGCAGATAGTCCAGCACGAACTTTTCCACGATCTTCTCGTTTACGTGCAGCCCCTTCGTCACGTTCTGCATGAGCCGCAGGATGCCGTCGGCTGCCAAAAAGCCCTCCGGCAGCGAAATGCGCCGGTTCGCCGAATCGTCCAGCGTCCGCTCCAGCCACTGCGTGGAGGCGGTCATGGGCGCGTTCGCGGCGTCCGCCATCACGAAGCGCGCCAGCGAGCAGATGCGCTCACAGCGCATGGGGTTGCGCTTATACGGCATGGCGGACGAGCCGATCTGCGAGGTCTCAAACGGCTCTTCGAGCTGCCGGTCGTGCTGCAAAAGGCGCACGTCGTTCGCAAAGCGATAGCAGCTCTGCGCGATGGAGGACAGCACATTTAAGATGCGGCTGTCGAGCTTGCGCGGATACGTCTGCCCGCACACGTCATAGAGCCGGTCAAAGCGGAAGTCCGCGGCGATGCGGCGGTTCATTTCGTCGATCTTTGCCGTATCGCCGTCAAAGAGGGCGAGGAAGCTCGCCTCCGTGCCCGTCGTGCCGCGGCAGCCGAGGAAGCGGATGGTGGAAAGCACATCGTCCAGTTCTTCAAGATCCAGCCTGAGATCCTGAAGCCAGAGCGCGGCGCGCTTGCCGACGGTCACGAGCTGCGCGGGCTGATAGTGCGTGTAGCCCAGGCACGGCATGGCGGCGTAGCGCTCGGCAAAATCGCAGAGATTTTCCATCACCGCCGTCAGCTCCGCGCGCAGGTGGCACAGCGCGTCGCGGTAGAGGATCAGGTCGGCGTTGTCGGTAACGTAGCAGCTCGTCGCGCCCAGGTGGATGATGCCCGCCGCGCCCGGCGCGTCCTTGCCGAAGGCGTAGATATGTGCCATCACATCGTGACGGACCTCTTTTTCGCGCGCGCTCACCACGTCATAGTCGATGGGGCTGATATGGGCGGCAAGCTCGTCCACCTGCGCCTGCGTGACCGGCAGCCCCAGCTCGTGCTGCGCGCGCGCCAGGCTCACCCACAGCCTGCGCCACGTTTCAAAGCGCATATCGGGTGAGAACAGGTGCAGCATATACTTTGACGCATAGCGCGAGGCGAGCGGGCTTTCATAGCTCGGCTTCATACTGATCCGTCCTTATCTGTAAATGATCTCGTCGCGGGCAGCGCCCACGGACACATAGCGGATGCGGCAGCCGATGCTGCGCTCAATAAACTCCACATAATCGCGCGCCGCCTGCGGCAGGTCCTCGTACTTGCGCACGCCGGAAATATCGCAGCCCCAGCCGGGCACGGTGGTGTAAACGGGCTTCGCCTGATCGACGAGCGCGGTGAACGGGAAATCGTCGGTCTTTTCGCCATTCAGCTCATACTGCACGCACACCGGGATCTCCTTCATATAAGACAGCACGTCGAGCTTCGTCAGCGCGACCTCCGTCGCGCCCTGGATGCGCACGCCGTAGCGCGTGGCAACGAGGTCGATGGGACCGACCCGGCGGGGACGGCCCGTCGCCGCGCCGTATTCCGCGCCTGCCTTGCGCAGCTGCTCGGCTTCCTCGCCGAACCACTCCGCCGTGAACGGACCTTCGCCCACGCAGGTGGAGTAGGCTTTCACGATGCCGACCGTGCGGTCGATGTGGCTGCCCGGGATGCCTGCGCCCACGCACGCGTAGCCCGCGTTGGACGACGACGAGGACGTGTACGGGAAGATGCCGAAGTCGATGTCGCGCAGCGCGCCGAGCTGCGCCTCAAACATGATGTTCTTGCCGGAGCGCTCGGCGGCATAGAGATAGCTGGTGGTGTCGCAGAGGAAGGGCGCAAGGCGCGAGCCGTACTCGCGACACCAGTCCAGCATATCCTCGAGCTTGTAGGGCTCCGCGCCGTAGACGTTCTGGATGGTGAGATTTTTCCATTCCAGAATGGTCTCAAGCCGCTTTTTGAGGTAGTCGGGATAGAGCAGCTCGCCCATCATGATGGTCTTTTTCTGGTACTTGTCAGAGTAGACCGGCGCGATGCCGCGCAGCGTCGAGCCGTATTTTTTATCCTTCAGGCGCGCCTCTTCCAGCCCGTCGAGCGCGCGGTGATACGGGAACACGATGGTCGCCCGCTCCGAGATCTTGAAATTCTCCGGCGTGATGGAGATGCCCGCCTGCTGAAGCGCCGAAATTTCGCCCCACAGGCTCTCCAGGTCGATGACCACGCCGTTTCCGAGCACGTTCACAACGTTCGGCAGGAAAATGCCGGACGGGATGAGGTGCAGCGCGAACTTGCCGTATTCGTTCACCACGGTGTGCCCCGCGTTGTTGCCGCCCTGATACCGGCAGACCACGTCATACTCGCGGGCGATCAGATCGACCATCCGCCCCTTGCCTTCGTCGCCCCAGTTGATGCCTACGATCGCACAGTTGCTCATGTTCAAAACTCCTTTTCTGCACTTTCATGTTATCAGCAATATTGTATCACATATGGTTGCAGTATAACATACGGCTTACCATAAGTAAAACAGGAAATATTGATGGTTTTGATAAGTAAATTGAATATCTTTTTTGCAAAGCGCACTTTTCCCTCTTTACTTTTTCACTTTATTCCTTTACTATATGAAGCAGGAAGGCAAGAACAAGCGTCAGAAACGGAGGAGATGTCTTGAATAACCGCAACAAGCGTTCCGATCCTGAGAGCGATCTGTACCGGGCGATCCTGAGCCTGCACAGCGTGGAGGAATGCTACAACTTTTTTACCGATCTTTGCACCATTTCGGAGCTCAAGGCGATGGAGCAGCGCTTTGAAGTGGCGAAGCTGCTGAACGAAGGGCTCATCTACAACGACATTCTGGAAAAGACCGGCGCGAGCAGCGCTACCATCAGCCGCGTCAACCGCAGCCTCAACTACGGCACGGACGCCTACCGCGAGATCTTTGCGCGGATGAGGGAGGACAAGGCGTGAGCGCCTATGAATCCCTCGCCGGCAGCTACGACGCGCTGACGTGGGACGTGCCGTATGAAAAGATCGCGCAGTTTTTTCTGCGCGTGTGTAAGCGCCACGGCTGCAAGCCCGCGTCGGTGCTCGATCTTGCCTGCGGCACGGGCTCGCTGGCGGTGCTGCTTGCAAAGCAGGGGCTTTTTGTGCTGGGCGCGGACTGCTCCGAGCAGATGCTCACGCAGGCAAGTCAAAAATCCGCCGGGATGGACAACGCGCCGTACTGGATCTTGCAGAAAATGCAGCATCTGCGCCTGCCGCAGCCGGTGGACGCCGTGTGCTGCTGCCTCGACAGCGTGAACTATGTCACCCGCCCGGCAGACCTTCAGCAGGCGCTGCGGCGGGTGTTTGACGCGCTGAGCCACGGCGGCGTGTTCGTGTTCGACATCAACACGCCCGAGAAGCTGCGGGGGCTGGACGGGCAGGTGTTTCTGGATGAAAACAAGGACACCTACTGTGTCTGGCGGGCGGAGTTTTCCGAAAAAAAGCGCCTGTGCCGCTACGGCATCGACCTGTTCCGGCGCGAGGGAAGCGTCTGGCGGCGCAGCCGCGAGGAGCATACGGAGTATGCCTATACCATTGAAGAACTCACGCGATACTTAACCGCGGCGGGCTTTTCCGCCGTCACCGTTTACGGCGACCGCGTGCTGCACGCCCCGGAGGCGGGCGCGCTGCGCGTCTGGTTCGCAGCCGAGGTCAAAAAGGAGTAATATATAGAATGAACGATCAACTCGTGCGCGCCATGACGAAGGACGGCTTTGTCAAGGCGGTCGCCGTGACGACCAAAGCGCTCACCGAACGGGCGCGGCAGATCCACAAAACGCTCCCCACCGCCACGGCGGCGCTGGGGCGGCTGCTCGCCGCCGCGTCCATGATGGGCAATATGCAGAAGGTGGAGGACGGCTCGATCACCTTGCAGGTAAAGGGCGGCGGACCGCTCGGCACGCTGCTGGCTGTGGCGGACGCGGAAGGCAACGTCCGCGGCTGGGTGGAGCATCCGCAGATCAGTTTGCTTGAAAAATACCGCGGCAAGCTGGACGTAGGCGCGGCGGTCGGAAACGACGGCACGCTCACCGTCATCCGCGACCTGCGCATGAAAGACCCGTATATCGGCAGCGTGCAGCTCGTCTCCGGCGAGATCGCCGAGGACGTGACGCAGTATTTCGCCCAGAGCGAGCAGACGCCCACCGCCTGCGCCCTCGGCGTGCTCATCGACACCGACCAGAGCGTCCGCGCGGCGGGCGGGTATCTCGTGCAGCTCCTGCCCGACGCGCCGGACGACGTGATCGACCGCTTGGAGGCTGGCGTGCAGGCTGCCGGTGCGGCGACCGCGATGCTCGATGGCGGTCTGGACGCCGCCGGGATGCTCCAGAAGGTCCTCACCGGCTTTGAGGTGGAGATCCTGGAGACACAGCCGATCGAGTACCGCTGCTACTGCACGCGCCGGCGCGTGGAATCCACGCTCATCAGCCTCGGGCGCGAGGAGCTGGAGCAGGTCGTGCAGGGCGGCGAGACGCTGCACGTCGACTGCCAGTTCTGCGACCATGTGTATGACTTCACGCCGCAGGACGTTTCGGAGCTGTTGCAGGCGCTGGACGAGACAGCAGACGCGCCCGAGGAGGACGGATGAATTTTTTGCCGAGTTTTTTTGCAAAAATGCTTGACAAGAAGCCGTCTCGTATGTATAATAACACCCGTCGCTGAGATATGCGGCGGGTGTGAAACGGAAGGTTAGCTCAGCTGGGAGAGCACTTGCCTTACAAGCAAGGGGTCACAG
>CALACZ010000146.1 GCA_937890735.1 uncultured Bacillota bacterium | reverse complement strand
GCTCGCCGTCGCACGCAAGCGGCGCGGAGATGAACGCGATCGCGTCGTCCATCATCGGCGGCACGATGCTCACCGGCGGTGTCGGCAACATCATCGGTACGCTCTTTGGCGTGCTGTCGCTGAGCACGATCAAAAATATCGTTTCCTCGCTCGGTCTTGACGAGGCGTGGTGGACAAACATCACCGTAGCTGCTATGATATGCTTGTTCCTGGTGATCCAAAGTCTGGTCCTTTCCCGTAAAAACAAAGATTCTTGAGGTGGCATATGAAGCAGTATTTTCTCGGCATTGAGCTCGGCTCGACGCGCATCAAGGCGGCTTTGATCGACGAAACGCACGCGATCGTAAAAACCGGCGACTACGCATGGAAAAGCAGCCTGGAAAACGGCGTGTGGACCTACCGCATGGAGGATGTACAGACGGGGCTTCGCGCCGCGCTGCAAGGGCTTGGGGCGCTCCCGGGCAGCATTTCCGCCATGGGCGTATCCGGCATGATGCACGGCTACCTCGCCTTTGATAAAGACTGGCGTCTGCTCGTGCCCTTCCGCACCTGGCAGAACACCATGACCGGCGAGGCTGCCGCACGGCTCACGGAAGCCTTTGGCTTCAATATCCCCCAGCGCTGGTCGGTCGCGCACCTGTATCAGGCGATTTTGAACGGCGAATATCATGTGCGGGACATTGCGCACATTACGACGCTGGCAGGCTATGTGCAGTTCCTGCTCACGGGCGAGAACGCCGTCGGCATCGGCGAGGCGTCCGGGATGTTCCCCATCGACAGCACGGCGCTCGACTATGATGCAGCGATGCTCGATAAATTTGACGCGCTGGTCAAGCCCGGCGGCTTTGACTGGAGGATCCGCACGGTGCTGCCGAAGGTCCTGCCCGCCGGACAGCAGGCAGGTCTGCTGACAGAGGCGGGAAGCGCGTATCTCGGCGGGCTGCTGCCCGCAGGCATCCCGCTCTGCCCGCCCGAGGGCGACGCGGGCACGGGCATGACGGCGACGAATGCCGTCGCACCCAGAACGGGCAACGTCTCGGCGGGCACGTCCATTTTTTCGATGGTCGTGCTTGAAAAGCCGCTGTCCAGGGTCTATCCCGAGATCGACCTTGTCACAACGCCCAGCGGCGCGCCCGTTGCGATGGTGCACTGCAACAACTGCACGAACGATATGAACGCATGGGCCAGCCTGCTCGGCGAGACCGCGCAGCTCTTCGGCGCGGAGGTCTCTGCCGGCGAACTGTTCACAAGGCTCTATGAAAAAAGCCTGGAGGGCGACGCGGACTGCTCCGGCGTCCTGACGTTCAATTACATGGCGGGCGAGGGCGTGACGCATCTGGACGAAGGCCGCCCGATGGTCGTGCGCAGACCCGAAAGCAGGTTTACCCTCGCGAATTTCCTGCGCTCGCAGCTCTACGCCACCATGGCGACGCTCAAGATCGGCATGGACATCCTCGCAGACGAGCACGTCGCCGTGGATTCTTTGACCGGGCACGGCGGACTGTTCAAAACGCCCGTCGTCGGGCAAAAATATATGGCAGCCGCCTGCCATGCACCCGTTACCTGCATGAAGTCGGCTGGAGAAGGAGGACCGTACGGTATGTCTCTGCTGGCGGCGTATATGCTGCAAAAGGAAGCCGGGCAGACGCTGGAAGAGTACCTTGCCCGCAATGTTTTTGCCGACGTGGAACGCACCGCGCTCGCGCCCGACCCGGAGGACGAGATCGGTTTTGACCGCTATCTGGCGCAGTATCGCGCGGCGCTTGTCGCCGAACAGGCTGCTGTTCAGGCACTTTAGGAGGTATGATCATGAAACACTACGAATTTTGGTTCATCGTCGGCTCACAGACGCTCTACGGCGAGGATGTGCTGACGACCGTTGCAAACCGCGCCGAAGAGATGGCGCAGAAGCTGTCCGCCGTTCTTCCTTACCCGCTCAAATATAAGGTCACCGCAAAATCCAGCGCCGAGATCACGAAGGTCATGAAGGAAGCAAACTTTGACGATTCGTGCGCGGGCATCGTGACGTGGTGTCACACGTTCAGCCCGTCGAAGATGTGGATCAACGGCTTGGATCTTTTGCAGAAGCCGTGGCTGCATTTTGCCACGCAGTATAACCGCGAGATCCCGAACGAAGAGATCGACATGGATTTCATGAACCTCAATCAGGCGGCGCACGGTGACCGGGAGCACGGCTTCATCGGCGCGAGACTGCGCAAGCCGCGCAAGATCGTCGCGGGCTACTGGCAGGACGAGGATGTGCAGGCGCGCATCGGCAGCTGGATGAAGTCCGCCATCGGCGTGGCTGTGTCCAGAGATATGAAGGTCATGCGCTTCGGCGATAATATGCGCAACGTCGCCGTCACCGAGGGCGACAAGGTGGAAGTTCAGAAAAAGCTCGGCTGGGAGGTCAACACCTGGGCGGTCGGCGATCTCGTGAAGGAAATGAACGCCGTCACGGAAGCGGAAATTGACGCGCTGATGGATGTTTACCGCGCAAAGTACGACATTGCGACCGACGACATCGCCGCCATCCGCTATCAGGCGCGCGAAGAGATCGCGATGAAGAAGATGATGGACGCGGAGGGCTGCAAAGCGTTCTCCAACACGTTCCAGGATCTCTATGGCATGGAGCAGCTCCCCGGTCTTGCCTCCCAGCACCTGATGGCGCAGGGCTACGGCTACGGCGGCGAGGGCGACTGGAAGGTCGCGGCGATGACCGCCATTCTGAAAGCCATGGGCGAGGGCGGCAACGGCGCGTCCGCGTTTATGGAGGACTACACCTATCACCTCGTGAAGGGGCAGGAATACTCCCTCGGCGCGCATATGCTGGAGGTCTGCCCGTCCGTCGCCGCCGGTCGTCCGCGCATCGAGACGCACTTCCTCGGCATCGGCATGAACGAAAAAGACCCCGCCAGACTTGTCTTTGAGGGCAAGCCCGGCAAGGCTGTCGTTGTGAGCCTGATCGACATGGGCGGCAGGCTGCGCCTGATCGTGCAGGACATTGAGGCTGTCAAGCCCATCATGCCCATGCCGAACCTGCCCGTTGCGCGCGTCATGTGGCGCGCGATGCCCGACCTCACCACGGGCGTGGAGTGCTGGATCACGGCTGGCGGTGCGCATCACACCGTGCTTTCCTACGACGTGACCGCCGAGCAGCTGCGCGACTGGGCGCGGATAATGGAGATCGAGTTTGTCCATATCACCAAGGACACCACGCCCGAGGCTCTGGAGCACGAGCTGTTCCTCAATGACCTCGCGTGGAAGCTGAAGTGAGGCACGCTATGCTGGAAAAGTTAAAGCAGGATGTACTGGAAGCGAATCTGCTGCTTCCCAAATACGGGCTCATCACCTTCACCTGGGGCAACGTCTCCGCCATCGACCGCGCAAGCGGTCTGGTGGTCATCAAGCCCTCCGGTGTGCCGTATGACGGTATGACGGCGGAGGATATGGTGGTCGTTGACCTGGACGGCAAGGTCGTCGAGGGCAAATGGAAGCCGTCGAGCGACACGCCGACGCACCTGGTGCTCTACAAAGCATTCTCGGGCTGCGGCGGCATCGTCCACACGCATTCGCGTTGGGCGACGAGCTTTGCGCAGGCGGGCGTCGGCATCGCGCCCCTCGGCACGACGCAGGGCGATTACTTCTACGGCGAAATTCCCTGCACGCGCGAAATGACCCCCGAGGAAATTGCGGGCGAGTACGAAAAGGAGACCGGCAATGTGATCGTCGAAACATTCCGGGGCAAAGACCCGGCGGCAATTCCCGCCGTTCTCGTCCACAGCCACGGTCCGTTCACCTGGGGCAAGGATGCGCACGAGGCGGTCCATAATGCCGTTGTGCTGGAAGAGGTCGCGTTCATGAACTTCCATGCGCTCCAGCTCAACCCCGCGCAAACGCGGATGCAGCAGGAGCTGCTGGACAAGCACTACCTCCGCAAGCACGGCAAAAACGCCTATTACGGGCAGGGATAAAAACAGTAAAACCGCCGGAGGACTCCATTGCAGGAGCGCCTCCGGCGGCTTTTGCCGTTTCATACTGTTTCCTGATCAAATAATTTGATCGGGAAACAGTATGGCTTTGCAGAAAGAAATTTTGAGATCGGAGCAGAAGATCGGCAGGTTCGTGACGGAGAAGCGACAGATACAAAAATGATAGCAACCGACCTGCATTTTATCACAAAATGCAGGTCGGCCGCTGGTGCGCCCGACAGGACTTGAACCTGCACGCTCGCGCAATGGAACCTAAATCCATCGTGTCTGCCAATTTCACCACGGGCGCGTTCTCATCTATTCTAGCATTTGGGATTTTGCTTGTCAACGCATGGCGAGAATTGCTTTTTTTCGGGCGGGGTGATATAATCGAAAAAATACCGAATTTCGGCGAGGTGAGGGCATGAAAATTGTGATCGTGGGCGACGGCAAGATCGGCAGCACGCTCGCCGAACAGCTTTCGCGCGAAGGGCACGACATCACCATCATTGACCGCAGCGCGCGTCCGCTCCAGCAGACGGCGGAGGATCTGGACATCCTCTGCGTGGAGGGAAACGGCGCGACTGCCGCCGTGCAGCTGGAGGCGGGCGCGGACATGGCGGACCTGCTGATCGCCGTGACGGCGACGGATGAGCTGAACCTGCTGTGCTGCCTGATCGGCAAAAAGCTCGGCGCAAAGCACACCATCGCGCGCGTGCGAAACCCGGAATATGACGGCGAATTATCCCTCATTAAAGACGACCTGGGGCTGAGCCTGTCCGTGAACCCGGAGCAGATCTGCGCGCAGGAGATGGCGCGCTCGCTGCGCACGCCCTCCGCCACCAAGACCGACGCCTTTGCAAACGGCAAGGCGGAGATGCTGAAATTCCAGCTTGCGCCGGACTCGGTGCTCGCGGGCAAAACGCTCATGGAACTGCCGGGGCTGGTGCAGGTCAAGTCGCTGGTGTGCGCGGTGGAGCGCGGCAGCGACGTATTCATCCCCACGGGCTCGTTCCGGCTGGAGGCGGGCGACCGCATCTCGCTCCTTGCCAGCCAGCGCGGCGGGCAGGCGTTTTTTAAGCGGCTCAAGATGGCGTCCACGCCGGTGCGGCAAGTGATGATCGTGGGCGGCGGGCGCATCGCGTTTTATCTGGCGCGGCTGCTGCTGGACGCCGGGATGGGCGTGAAGATCCTGGAGTCCGACCGCGTGCGCTGCGAAGAGCTGTCGGAGCTGCTGCCGAAGGCGGATGTTTTCTGCGGCGACGGCACGAACGAAGCCTTCCTGCTGGAATCCGGGCTTGCGCAGACGGACGCGTTCGCGGCGCTGACGGGCATGGACGAGGAAAATATTTTGCTCGGGATGTACGTCCGCAAGAGCTTCCCGAAGGTGAAGGTCATCACCAAAATGAACCGCCAGTCGTTCCAGAACATCGTGAGCACGATGGACGTGGGCAGCATCTATAACCCGCGCGAGAGCATCTCCAACCTCATCTGCCGCTACGCGCGCGCGATGCAGAACTCGCTCGGCTCATCGGTCGAGACGCTCTACAAGCTCGTCGGCGGCAGGGTCGAGGCGCTGGAGTTCCGCGTGGCGGAAAACTCCGCCGTGTGCGGCGTGCCGCTTCAGGATCTGCGCCTGCGGCGCAATCTGCTCATCGGCTGCCTGAGCCGGAACGGAAAGATCATCATCCCCAATGGTCAGGATACGATCGAGCCGGGCGACAGCGTGATCGTGGTCACAACGGTCACGGGTCTGCGCGACCTGAGCGATATTCTCGAGCGGCGAAAGGATTGAGGGTATGAACAAGCGGATGATCCTGCGCATTCTCGGCATCGTGCTGATGCTGGAGGCGGCATTTTTGCTGCTGCCGGTGCTGGTGGCGGTCATTTACCGGGAGCGCGCGGGATGGTACTACCTTTATACGGCGCTCGGCTGCGCGGCGCTGGGGCTGATCTTATGGCGCGGCTGCCGCACGTCTTTGCAGACGATCTACGCCCGCGAGGGTCTGGTAACGGTGGCGCTGTGCTGGATCGTGCTGTCGCTGGCGGGCGCGCTGCCGTTTACGCTGTGCGGCGATATTCCGTATTATCTCGACGCGGTGTTCGAGATGGTCTCCGGCTTTACGACCACGGGGTCGAGCATTCTGCCGAATGTAGAGGCGCTCAACCATTGCAGCCTGTTCTGGCGCAGCTTTTCGCACTGGATCGGCGGCATGGGCATCCTGGTGTTCATGCTGGCGATCGTGAATATGGAGGGCGGGCAGGCGATCCACCTGCTGCGCGCGGAGAGCCCCGGTCCGTCGGTGTCGAAAATGGTGCCGCGGATGGCGGATTCATCCAAGATCCTCTATACGATCTACATTGCGCTGACCGCGGTCGAGATCGTGTTTTACCTCGCGGGCGGAATGCCGCTGTTTGACAGCCTCTGCAACGCCTTTGGCACGGCGGGCACGGGCGGCTTTTCCATTCGCGCGGATTCCTTCGCGGGCTACGGCTACTATTTTCAGACGGTCACGACGGTGTTCATGGCGCTGTTCGGCGTGAATTTTTCCATCTATTTCTTCATGCTGCGGCGCAAGTGGGGGCTTGTCTGGCACAACAGCGAGCTGCGCTGGTATGTGGGCATCATTCTGGGGTCGATCGTACTGATCACGCTGAATATCCTGCCGATGTATCCGCGCGTGTATGACGCGCTGCATCACGCGGCGTTTTCCGTCAGCTCGCTCATCACGACCACGGGCTACTGCACGGAGAATTTTGATCTCTGGCCGGAATTTTCGCGCGTGATCCTGGTGTTCCTGATGCTCGTCGGCGCGTGCGCCGGTTCGACCGGCGGCGGTCTGAAGGTCTCGCGGCTCGTCATCCTCGTCAAGGCGATGGGGAACGAGATGCGGATGCTCATCCGCCCGCACACGGTCAAGGTCATCACCATCGACGGCAAACGCGTGGACGCCGATGCAGTGCGCGCAGTGAGCAGCTATTTTCTGATTTATGTGCTGCTGACGCTGGTGTCGATCCTGCTGGTGTCGCTCGATAATTTTGACGCGTCCACGACCATCACGGCGGTGTTTGCGACGTTCAACAACATCGGACCGGGGCTCGGTCTGGTCGGTCCGGTGGGGAATTTTGCGATGTTCTCGCCGCTTTCCAAGATCGTGCTGACGCTCGATATGCTCTTCGGCAGACTGGAGCTGTACCCGATGCTGGTGCTGCTGTACCCCGGCACATGGAGACGGAAATAAAAAATACCGCCCGCTGTGAACCGCACCCCATTTGTTAGACAGTATGATATACTATCTAACAAGTGGGGTGTTTTGCT
>CALACZ010000145.1 GCA_937890735.1 uncultured Bacillota bacterium | reverse complement strand
TTTTCCTGAAGCGCCTTGCAGAACGGCTCGCTCACCGGCAGCTCCAGCGCGCGCACCATCGGCACGAGGAAGATGGCGACGATGATCTTGTCGTCCGTCATGCGGTGCGTGCGGGCAGTCCTGCTCTTTTCACCCTCCCACGCGGCGGCGAGATCGTCCAGCAGCCGGTCGGCGGCGGCGGCGATCTGCTCGTCGGTGCGCGCGGCGGCGTTCAGCCGCTCAAAAACGGGCGCGCAGCCCGCGCGGTAGATGTCGAACGACGGCGCGTACAGGTCGCGCGTAATTTTCTGATTGTAATCGGGGTAGCCCGTCACGCAGGAGATGAGCGCCGCGTACACCGCCTCCAGCTCCTCCGCCGAAGCCTCGTCCAGCGGCTGCGGGGCGCGGTCGCTCAGCCGTGCGCCGCAGTACATACACGAATATTCCGTGAGCTGCTGCGGGATCTGAAGCTCCGCGCCGCACTCCGGGCAGACGACGGTCTTGAATTTCTGTTCGCTCATAAGGTCATTCCGTTCCTTTCCTTTTTGCCGAATAGTGAGGTAATGCCTATTCCAAATCGCGTTTGATGCCGTTTATAATATTGTATACCTCGTCCATGGTGGAGATGGCGGAGATTTTCTCTTTATAATATCCGCTGTACGCCACGCCGCGCAGATACCACGCCAGATGCTTGCGCGCCTCGAGGCACGCGATATGCTCGCCCTTGTCCTCCGCCGCCAGCTCGATCTGCCGCAGCGCCGTGTCCATCCGCACATCCAGCGGCAGCCGCTCCGGCACGCTTTCACCGCGCAGCGCCGCCTGCACGCGGGTAAAGATCCACGGGTCGCCGAACGCGGCGCGCCCGATCATGTACCCCGCCGCGCCGGTGCGGGCTTTGCAGCGCAGGGCGGCGGTCTCGTCAAACACGTCGCCGTTGGCGATGACGGGGATCTTGACCGCCTCCACCACGGCGCGGATGGCGTCCCAGTCGGCGACGCCGGAGTAGAGCATCGTTTTCGTCCGCCCGTGGACGGTCACGGCGCTTGCCCCGGCGGCTTCCACCGCCTGCGCCAGACACACACAGTTGACGCTGCCCTTGTCCCAGCCCGTGCGCATCTTGACCGTCACGGGCACGCGCACCGCGCCGCAGACCGCCTCCACGATCCGTGCGGCGAGCGCCTCGTCGCGCATGAGCGCGCAGCCGTCGCCGTTGCCGGCGATCTTCGGCATGGGGCAGCCCATGTTGAGGTCAACGAAGTCCGCATGGCTTTCTTCCAGCGCCAGACCCGCAGCTTCCGCCATCACGGCGGGGTCGCTGCCGAACAGCTGCGCGCCGCAGAGCCCGGCGGGCGTTTTGCGCAGCAGGCGCAGGCTTTTTTTGTCGTGATACACCAGCGCGCGGGACGAGACCATCTCCGTCACCGTGACCGCCGCGCCAAGCTCCGCGCAGACGGTGCGGAACGCCCAGTCCGTCACGCCCGCCATGGGCGC
>CALACZ010000144.1 GCA_937890735.1 uncultured Bacillota bacterium | reverse complement strand
CCATGCTTTTCAGATTTTGGGTGTTTCCCGACTGCACATTTCTTGACATTTCCATGTGCCGCGCAGCCTTGCCCTCCCAAAAAAGGAGCACCAGGGGATGCTGTCCCCAATAGCCCGCCCGGTGCAAAAAGCGCCCTCCCAACCGGGAGGGCGTTTACGCCATTTTACAAATTCTGACGTTCGTGCTGCGATAGTCCCAAGGGCGCAAGCCCGGGCAGAGCATTACACATACGGCGGGCGGTTGTGGCTACATCTCCGTAAAGGAGGTGGCAAGATGCCAATCACGATCACGTTTCATATCTTCGGATTGACGGTGACGATTCACATAAAAGCCAAAACGCCACTCGGCAAAGTAACGATTCTGGTGTGGCATAGGACCACACTGATACATTCCATTGCTTGAGCCACAACCGTTCGCTGTGATGCTCTGCTTTTATTATATCCGCCGCGTCGGATTTGTCAAGCGCTCAGCACAGCTTTGCGCCTGCCGGAATTTTATCATCCACCATGATGAGGTTCAGCTTTTCCTCGCCGTGCTCGGTATGGACGGCGGACAGCAGCATCCCGCAAGATTCCAGACCCATCATCTTGCGCGGCGGAAGGTTCACGATCGCCACCAGCGTCTTACCAACGAGCGCTTCCGGCTCGTAAAACTTGTGGATGCCGGACAGGATCTGCCGGTCCGTGCCCGTGCCGTCGTCGAGCGTGAATTTGAGCAGCTTGTCGGATTTTTTCACCGCCTCGCACGCTTTGACCTTCACGGCGCGGAAGTCCGACTTGCAGAACGTGTCAAAATCGACGGTTTCCTCGGCATACGGCTCGAGCTCCACCGCCGGCAGGGCGGCTTTTTTCTGTGCCTCGTGCAGCGCGTCCAGCTGCGCCAGCGCCGCCTGCGCGTCGATGCGCGGGAAGATCGCCTCGCCCTTGTGGACCGTCACGGTCTGCGGCAGCACGCCCCATTTCCCGGCGGCGTCCCACGTCGTCACGTCTGCGCCTGCGCCGATCTGCGCAAAAATTTTTGCGCATGACTCCGGCATAAACGGCAGCAGCAGCGTTGTGCAGATGCGCACGGACTCGAGCAGGTTATACAGCACCGCCGCCAGGCGGGGCTTCTTCGCCTCGTCCTTCGCCAGCGCCCAGGGCATGGTCTCGTCGATATACTTGTTGGCGCGCTGGATGCACTTGAACACCTCGTCCAGCCCGTTCTGGAGCTGGAATTTTTCCATCTGATCCATATAGCGCCCGCGCAGACCCGAGAGCATGGCGATGAGATCGTCGTCAAACTCGCCCGCCTGCTTTTCCGCCGGCAGTGTGCCGCCGAAGTACTTTTCGACCATCGCCGTCGTGCGGGAGACGAGGTTGCCGAGGTCGTTGGCAAGATCGATGTTGATGGTGTTGATGAGCAGCTCGTTGGAGAAATTGCCGTCCGAGCCGAACGGGAACGTGCGCAGCAGGAAGAAGCGCAGCGCGTCCACGCCGAACATCTCCGCCAGCACATACGGATCGACGACGTTTCCCTTGGATTTGGACATCTTGCCGCCGTCAATGACGAGCCAGCCGTGCCCATAGACGTGCTTCGGCAGCGGCTCGCCGAGGCTCATGAGCATTGCGGGCCAGATGATGGAGTGGAAGCGGACGATCTCCTTGCCGACGATGTTGATGCCGGGCCAGTATTTTTTATAGTCGTGATAACGATCATTTTCGTAGCCGAGCGCGGTGATGTAGTTCGTCAGCGCGTCCAGCCAGACGTACACAACGTGCTTGGGGTCGAACGTGACGGGGATGCCCCAGGTAAAGCTCGTGCGCGAGACGCACAGATCCTCCAGCCCCGGGTCGATGAAGTTCTTCACCATCTCGTTCACGCGGCTCTTCGGCTGCAAAAAGTCGGTGTTCACCAGCAGATCGCGGATGCGGCTTGCGTATTTGGAGAGGCGGAAGAAATACGCCTCCTCCTCGGCGTCCACCACAGGGCGGCCGCAGTCGGGGCAGCAGCCGTCCTTGAGCTGCGACTCGGTCCAGAAGCTCTCGCACGGGGTGCAGTATTTGCCCTTATAAGTGCCCTTGTAAATATCGCCGCTGTCATACATCTTTTTGAAGATGCGCTGCACCGCCGCGACGTGATAATCATCGGTCGTGCGGATAAAGCGGTCGTTGGAGATGTTCATGAGCTTCCACAGGTCGAGGATGCCCTTCGGGCCGGTGACGATGTTGTCCACAAATTCCTGCGGCGTGACGCCGGCGGCCTTTGCCTTTTCCTCGATCTTCTGCCCGTGCTCATCCGTGCCGGTGAGGAACATGACGTCCTCGCCCTTCAGCCGGTGATAGCGCGCGATGGCGTCGGTGGCGACGGTGCAGTACGCGTGCCCGATATGCAGCTTGTCCGACGGATAGTAGATCGGCGTTGTAATATAGAATGTGTCCTTACATTTTTCGCACATGGAGTAGCCCTCTTTCCTGCCGCGACCGAATGGAAGGGCGGCAATAATATCCTTATTAGCATACCCGTTTTTGGAAGGATTGTCAACGATTTGACAGCATTTTCAGCGGGTCGCAGCGCGCCAAAAAACCTTCCCCACGTGGGGAAGCCGTGGGATTTTTGCAAATCCGCCAGTGCGCTGCGTACCCATGCCATCCCCTCCGGGGAAGGTGGCGCGAAGCGCCGGATGAGGGTCGGGGAGCACTGTTGAATAGCTTTGCAGTTTCAGCTATCCGACAGTGCTTCCCGACCCTCATCAGGCTGCGGAGCTGGAGCTCCGCAGCCAGCTTCCCCCAGGGGAAGCCATGGGGTTGTGCAAATCAGCGCTGCCCAAAAGGAACGGCGGCGCACACTAGCGAGAGGGGCAAGCCCCTCCCCTGCGTTACGACGAACCACGGGCACGAAAAAAATCAGGCGGCAGTGCCGCCTGATTTTTTTCGCCTTTTAGCCAAACACGGCAAGCAGGAAGCCCGCGGCGATGGCGGAGCCGATAACGCCCGCGACGTTCGGACCCATGGCGTGCATGAGCAGGAAGTTCGACGGGTTCTCCTTCTGACCCTCGATCTGCGACACGCGCGCCGCCATCGGGACGGCGGACACGCCGGCAGAGCCGATGAGGGGGTTGACCGTGCCGCCGGAGAGCCTGCACATGATGTTGCCGCCCAGCAGACCGCCCGCGGTCGAGATCGCAAACGCGACCAGACCCAGGATGATGATCTTGATGGTCTCAAGACGCAGGAAGTTCGAGGCGACCATCGTTGCGCCCACGGATGTGGAGAGCATGATGGTGATGATGTTCATGAGCGCGTTCTGCACGGTGTCGGACAGACGCTCCGTGACGCCGCACTCGCGGAAGAGGTTGCCCAGCATCAGGCAGCCGACGAGCGGCGCGGTGGAGGGCAGGAGCAGGATGACGAAGATGGACACGATGATCGGGAAGAGGATCTTCTCGGTCTTGGTGACCTCGCGGGTCTGGACCATCTTGATCTGGCGATCCTTCTTGCTGGTCAGCAGCTTCATGATCGGCGGCTGGATCAGCGGGATGAGCGCCATGTACGAGTATGCCGCGATGGCAATCGCGCCGAGCAGATCCGGGGCGAGCTTATTCGTCAGGAAGATGGCGGTCGGACCGTCCGCGCCGCCGATGATGCCGATGGAGGCAGCCTGCGGACCGGAGAAGCCGAGCAGGATCGCGCCGAAGAAGGCGACGAACACGCCGAGCTGCGCCGCCGCGCCGAGGAGCAGGCTCTTCGG
>CALACZ010000143.1 GCA_937890735.1 uncultured Bacillota bacterium | reverse complement strand
ACCATGCTTTTCAGATTTTGGGGGTTTCCCGACTGCACATTTCTTGACATTTCCAGTCCCTGTACACCGGGCACTCGTCAAAGAACTGCTCGGGATAGTGCCCAAACGCCATCGGTTCTGCCCAGATGTCAAAGCGGAGCTGCGCCTGACGGCGCGCGGCGTCCATGTCCTCCGAGCGGAAATCTGCCGGATAGACACCGGGATGATGGCGTTGACCGCGCCGATCCTGCCGCCCATATCGAGCTCGCGGAACAGCTTCACCGCGCGGTAGCGTTCTTTACAGCTTCGCACAACTGTGGTAGACTGTCAGCAATGTCTCGCCGGATGTGACGAAGAGATTATGACAACCAACGCAAACGCGTCCGCGCGCTTTCTTTCCATGCGCACCTATACGGACAAAACCGTTTCGTGCTCCGTCAGTACGTCTGAGGATCTGACGCTGACGCAGAAGGATCACTACCACAATTTCTATCAGATCTATTACATCACCAGGGGCAGCCTCATGCACAGCGTGAACGGGCATTTCGTCCGCCTGACGCGCGGCGACTGCTTCATCATCCCGCCCGCCGTCACGCACCGCATTGAAACTGACCCCGCCACATCCGGCTTCTATTCCTTCTCGTTTTACGACACATTCCTGTTAAAGGATGAGATGCAGCAGAGCATCATCCAGCGTCTGTTCTCCGATCTCACACCGAACGGTATCCTCGGCAGGCTCACCCTCACGCCGGAGGAGACCATCCGCATGGACGGGCTCATGCGCTTTGCAAAAGAGGAGTTTGACGGCGCGCAGCTCGGCTTTGAGTGCATCCTCTCGGCGATCCTTACCTCCATCCTTGTCCTGCTCGCGCGGGCTTATGAGCGCGAGGAGTGCGATTTTAAGCACAACAACGCCGTGCTCACCAGCATCGAGTATATCAAGCAGCATTATTCCGAGCCGCTGCTCGCCCGCGACCTTGCAAATCGTGTCTTTCTTTCGGAGGCGACGTTCTACCGCGTTTTCAAGCGCGCGACGGGTCAGTCGTTTAAGAGCTACCTCACCATGGTGCGCATCCGCAGCGCGTGCTCACTGCTGAAAAAGCGCGCCATCCCCATCACGCAGGTCACCTACCAATGCGGCTACGGCAATTATTCGTCGTTCTATCGAGCGTTCTACCAGCAAATGCAGATGTCCCCCATTCAGTATTTGCAGGAAACATAAAATGACCGCCCCGGTTTGTAAAAACCAGGGCGGTTTTTGTGCGCTTACTGCGTCAGCGCGGGGTTCATATAGTAGACGTTTTTCTCATCCAGCTTCTGCCGCAGCAGCTCCAGCGCCTCGCCGAAGCGCTGGAAGTGGACGATCTCGCGTTCACGC
Organism: uncultured Bacillota bacterium; assembly: GCA_937890735.1. Taxonomy (GTDB): domain Bacteria; phylum Bacillota; class Clostridia; order Oscillospirales; family Oscillospiraceae; genus CAG-170. The sequence goes on along the minus strand of CALACZ010000143.1, from coordinate 15,291 downwards.
AGGAACTTGATCACATCGTTCACGTCCGCGTCGTCCGACAGCCGGAGAATGTTGTCGTATGTCACGCGCGCCTTCTGTTCGGCGGCGAGGTCCTCCGTGAGGTCGCAGATGGGGTCGCCCTTCACGCCGATGCCCGCCGCCGACCACGGGAAGCCCGATGCCGCCGTGGGGTAAACACCCGCCGTGTGATCGACGAAATACGCGTCAAATCCCGCCTGCCGGATCTGATCGTCCGTCAGCGTGCGCGTGAGCTGATGCACGACCGTCCCCACCATTTCCAGGTGTCCCAGTTCTTCCGTACCGATGTCCGTCAACAGACCCTTCAGCTCCGGGTATGGCATGGAATAGCGCTGGCTGAGGTAGCGCAGGGATGCGCCGAGCTCACCGTCTGGACCGCCGTACTGGCTGATGACCAACGATGCCAGACGCGGGTTCGTGTTTTTGATCCTGACCGGGTATTGCAGCCGTTTTTCATATACAAACATACTCAGCCCTCCTCCCGATAGTCCCACGGCCATGGATCGTTCAGCCAGCTGTAGCTGCCGCCCATGGTCGAGGCGAGCTGCGTCAGACTCACGCCGTTCTGCTGGTACTGCTCCACGGCTTCCTCGTACAGCTCGGCGTACTGGTTGTAGAGCGCGACCGCTTCGGTGTCGCCTGCGTGCGTGTCAAGATACAGCCCCAGCTCGTTGATGGCAAAGCCAAGTGCCTGAAGCTGCCGCGCCGCGCTGAGATTCGTGAACGCCTCGTTCTGCATCCCGAGATACGGCAGATCCAGCCCCACAAACAGCGTCCCGCGTGCCAGCGCGAGATCGAGCGCGTATTTGTTCGCGCCCGTCTGCTGGAACGGGACGAACGGGACGGCGAGCGGTGCACAGCTCGGCAGCTTGCCGTCGTGGTCGGCGCAGACATAGAGCGTGTCGGGCGTCTGCGCGGCGGATGATGCCACGTCTGCCTGCACTGCCGCGCGCGTCTGCGCATTCTGCGTGCATTGATTCAATACAAAAACTCCCTCCTGATCATGTAGCGGGCGGCGCACCGCCCATTCACACTGTATGCAGAGGGGTGTCGAGAGGTGTAAAAAAACAGGCGGTACGGCAGTACCGTCTGTTTTTCATAGTTCTATCACATCGCCGCAATACAACAGCCGTGTTGTCAGCAGCTCGCTGCCATAGCGCGACCAGTCGCGCTCGCATTTACGGCGGATGCCGCTTGGGTCGGGGGTGTCGGTGGGGATGTGATAGATAAAATTGCGCCGCGCGCAGGTGTTCAGCAGCTCGCGTGTCTCCGGGTGCGCGAGGAACTGGCTGTTCCAGAATGCCGCGTCCACCGTGCGCCCCGCGAGTACCGCACGGTGCAGCGCCGCGTCCGGCACGCTGTCCGCCGTGACGTAGACCGTCTTTCCCCCGCCGCGCACCAACAGCGACCAGTGCGGCAGCATCAGCTCCGGCGGCACGGGGACGTGCGGCGTCAGCGCGTATTCGATCGTAAACGCCCCCGCCGCGTACGCGCCGCGCTCTGTCTCCGGCAGCAGCACCGGCACATCCGGGCGCGCCGCGCGCAGGCGCTCCATCGCCGCCGCGTCGTAGTGGTCGGCATGGCGGTGCGTAAAGCACACGCCGGCGAGCCGGTCATACGGCGGCTGCGCCGTCAGCAGCTTTTGAAGCTCCTGCGGCGGGAACTGCCCAAAGGGCGGGAGCTTCCCGTTCGGCGCGTCGATCAGCAGCGCCGCGCCGTCTGTCTCGATCAGCAGCCCGCAATTACATACCAGCGTGATCTTCATGGCAGCATCTCCAGAAATTCCTGCTCCGAGAGCACCGGCACGCCCAGCTCATTCGCCTTTTTGAGCTTGCTGCCCGCGTTCTCGCCCGCCACGACGTAGCTCGTTTTTTTCGACACCGACGAGGCAGCCTTGCCGCCGCACTGCTCGATCTTTTCCGTCGCTTCCTCGCGCGTAAACAGGCTCAGCGCGCCCGTCAGCACAAACGTCAGCCCCGCAAACCGGCGGTCCGTCACCTGCTGCTGCGCCATAAAGTTCACGCCTGCCGCGCGCAGGCGCTCGATGAGGTCGCGCGACTGCGGGCTGGAAAACCAGTCGCGGATGCTCTTTGCCGTGATCGCGCCGACATCCGGCACAGCCGTCAGTTCCTCCTCGCTCGCGTTCATGATCGCGTCCAGCGAGCCGAACGCCGCCGCCAGCGTTTTGGCAGCCTTTGTACCGACCTGCCGGATGCCAAACGCGCACAAAAGGCGCCAAAGGTCGTTCTGTTTGCTCGCCTCGATGGAATTTTTGAGATTTTCCGCCGATTTTTTCCCCTGACCGGGCAGTGCGGCGATGGCGGCGTAGTCGAGCTGATAGAGGTCGGCGGGGTTCGTGAGCATCTTATGCTCGATGAGCGTTTCCACAATGGCGCTGCCCAGCCCGTCAATGTCCATCGCCTCGCGCGAGACAAAATGTGCCAGATTCCGCGCAAGCTGTGCGGGGCACTCCGCGCCGGTGCAGCGCAGCGCCGCGCCGTCCTCATCGCGCACGACCGGCGCGCCGCACACAGGGCACGTCTGCGGGAGATGATACGGCGCAGTCCCCGCCGGACGCTTGTCCAGCTCGACCTCCAAAATTTCGGGGATGATCTCCCCTGCCTTGCGAATTTTTACCGTATCGCCGATGCGGATGTCCTTGTCGGTGATGAAATCCTGATTGTGGAGCGTCGCGTTCGTCACGGTCGTACCCGCGAGATATACCGGCGCAACGACCGCCTTCGGCGTGAGCACGCCGGTTCTGCCAACCTGTACCACAATATCCTGCACGACCGTCTCCTTGATCTCGGGCGGATATTTGAACGCCGCCGCCCAGCGCGGGAATTTCGCCGTGCTGCCAAGACGCGCGCGCCCGGCAAGGCTGTTGAGCTTCATCACCGCGCCGTCGATGTCATAGGCGAGGTCATAGCGCCCGTCTCCGATCGCCTGCACCGCGCGCACGACATCGTCCGCCGTTTTGCACAGCGTGTACGGGATGACCTTAAAGCGAAGCCGGCGCAAAAAATCGAGCGTCTGCGTGTGCGTTTCAAATTCTGCGCCGTCCGCAAGCTGCAAGTTGAACACCAGAATATCCAACCCGCGCGCGGCGGCGATCTTCGGGTCGAGCTGCCGCAGCGACCCGGCGGCAGCATTGCGGGGATTGGCAAAGAGCGGCTTGCCCGCTTTTTCGCGCGCATCGTTGAGCTGATGAAAGCGCGCGCGGGGCATGAACACCTCGCCGCGCACGATGAGCCGCGCCGGCGCGCCTTCCAGCCGCATGGGGATGGACGGGATGGTCTTGAGATTTTCCGTCACGTCCTCGCCCACCAGCCCGTCGCCGCGCGTTGCGCCGCGCACGAACTGCCCGTTCTCATATTCCAGCGCAACGGAAAGCCCATCGACCTTCGGCTCGACCGACCATGCCGCGTCCGGCTCCGTCTCCATGACGTGCTGCGCAAAGTCCCGCAGCTCGTCGAAGGAAAACACATCCTGCAGGCTCTCCAGCGGCACAACGTGGCGCACCTTCTGAAATTCGCTGATCGCCTCCCCGCCCACGCGGCGCGTGGGACTCAGCGGCGAGGCATATTCCGGGTGCGCCCGCTCCAGCTCCTCCAGCTCGCGCAGCATACGGTCGTATTCAAAATCCGGGATGGTGGGAGCATCGAGCACATAATAAGCGTAATTATGCTTCTCCAGCTCGTGCGCGAGCTGCTCCATGCGTGCTTTTACATCCATCGTTTTACCTCTTTTGTGTTCATTCAAGGTTTACATAACTATTCGGCACTGTGCCGACCACGACCGTCTCCGCGACGATCACGTCCGAGTCCGCCGTCACCTGCTGCGTCCCGGCGGGCGAGAGCACCGTGAGCGTCACGCTCACGTTCAGCCGCACGCGCTGCACGGTCTGGTTGATCCCGGCGGCTTCAAACGTCGTAGAAAACGTCGCATCCGACGAGCTGAGCGCCACCACCCGCACCGGCAGGCGCACGCCGCGCCCGGCAAAATAGTCCGGCAGCAGGATGCTGCCGAGCGGTACGCCCAGCTCCTGCGTACTCAGCTCCGGCATCTCCTCGCCCAGCAGGTCCATGATCTCGCTTTTCAGGCAGTTCATCTCCGCCGTGTTCGTGCGCACGGCGGTGATGTTGCCGTTTACGTCCTTTTCCAGATGCGTCATGTGCGAAAAGTCGATGCGCCCGCTGCGAAGCTCCGTGTTGATGGCGCTCACCAGCCAGTCGGACGCGGCGTTCACCACGCGCACGCGCGCTGCCTCGCGCACATAAGGCGTGTAGCGGAAGTAGATCACAAACGCCAGGATCAGCAGCAGCGGCAGCACGATCAGAAGCGCGCGCCGCCGGGCTCTTCGTCTGCGGTTCATGCCGTCCCCTCCCCCTGCCATCGTATGCAGGGGGAGGGAGCGTTATCATAGCTTTTTCATGTGCACGCCCGCGGTGTTCGCCATCAGGCGCTTTGTACCCACGCCGTCAAACGCCACCTCCAGCAGCGCGTCGCCGCCCATGGGCAGCACCGTGAGCACCATGCCGCGCCCAAACGCCTTGTGCATCACCATATCGCCCTTGGAAAACGGGCACGCGGCGGGCTTGGCGCTGCGCGGGGTGGTGAGTACGGAGTGATCGCGCGCAGGGCGCGGCTTGTAGCTCTGGTCAAAATAGCTCGTATCGTCGCCATAGAGCGACGGGCGCGGGCGCTCATACGAGCCGGTGCGCCGCTCGGCGGGCATTCCCCCGGCGCTGCGCCGGTCCACACAGTCCGGCGGCAGCTCATCGAGAAAGCGTGACGGCAGATTCACGCTCGTGCGGCCGTAAAGCATACGCTGCCGCGCATGGCACAGGCACAGCGTCTTTTTTGCCCGTGTGATGGCAACATAGCACAGCCGCCGCTCCTCTTCCATCTCGTCCGGCTCGCCAAGACACCGCGTGCCGGGAAACAAGCCCTCCTCCATGCCGATGAGGAACACGTTTTCAAATTCCAGACCCTTTGCGCTGTGCATCGTCATCATCACCACGGCGTCCGCGTCGGCGTCGTACTGCTCGATGTCGGTATACAGCGCGATCTGCTCCAGAAATTCCGCCAGCGTGGGCGTTTCCACGCTCTCGGCGTACTGCACGATGGTGGATTTGAGCTCTCGGACGTTCTCCGCCCGCGTGCGCGACTCCACATCGTCCTTTGCCTCCAGCATGGCGACATAGCCCGTGCGGAGCATGACCTCTTCATAAAAGTCCGGCAGGCTCAGAGTGTTTAACAGTTCCGCACATTCCTCAATGAGCGCGCAGAACGCCGCGAGCTTCGCCCCCGCCTTTTCCAAACTCGGATAATCCCGGACGTGCGACAGTACGTCGTAGAGCGGCAGCCCCGCCGCCGCTGCCTGCCGGTCCGCCATTTCCAGCGTTTTCGCGCCGATGCCGCGCGGCGGGTTGTTGACGATCCGGCGCAGGCGCAGATCGTCGGCGCGGTTGTTGATGACGCACAGATACGCCAGCATATCCTTCACTTCCGCGCGGTCAAAGAAGCGTGTGCCGCCGATGATGCGGTACGGAATGCCGCTGCGTTTGAACGCATTTTCCACGGCGTTCGACTGCGCATTCGTGCGGTAGAGCACGGCGTAGTTGCGGAAATTCTGTCCGCGCGAAGAAGAGATAATACTGCTGGCAACATAATTTGCCTCGTCCGTCTCGCTCAGGGCTTCATATACGCGGATTTTGTCGCCCGCGGCGTTTTTCGTCCACAGATTTTTGCCCTTTCGCCCGCGGTTGTGGGCGATGACGGCGTTGGCGGCGTTCAGGATCGACTGCGTGGAGCGGTAATTCTGTTCCAGCCGGATGACCTGCGCGCCTTTATATTGCTGCTCGAACGAGAGGATATTTTCGATCGTCGCGCCGCGGAATTTGTAGATGGACTGGTCATCGTCGCCCACGACGCAGATATTTTCATACCCGCCCGCCAGCAGCGACGAGAGCTGATATTGCAGCATATTCGTGTCCTGATACTCGTCGATGAGCACATAGCGGAACTTGCGCTGATAATACGCGCGCACGTCCTCAAACTGCTCCAGAAGCTCCACGGTCTTGAGGATAATATCGTCAAAATCCAGCGCGTTTGCCTCCAGCAGGCGCTTCTGGTACTCGGCGTAGATCAGCGCCGTGCGCTCAATGCGCCAGTCGCCGGAAAAGGCGGCGGTCTTTTCAAATTCCTCCGGGCTCTGGCGCTTGTCCTTCGCCTTGCCGATGAGCGAGAGCACCAGACGCGGCGGGAATGCCTTTTCATCCAGGTTCATGTCGCGCACAATATCTTTGATGACGCGCTCGGAATCGCTCGTGTCGTAGATGGTAAATCTGCCCGTATAGCCGCCGAGCCGGTCAATGTCACGCCGCAGGATGCGGCAGCACGCCGAGTGGAACGTCATTGCCCACACATCCAGCGCCTCGTCGCCCAGCATCGCCTGCAAACGGTCCTTCAGCTCATTTGCCGCCTTGTTCGTAAACGTGATGGCGATGATGCTCCACGGCGCGGCGGGGCGCAGCGCGCACAGCGCGTGCGCACGGGGCGTATCCTCCGCGCGCTGCGTGCGCAGGTACGATTCCAGAAACTCCACGTCCTGCTCCGTCACATAGTCCGGCACTTCGTTCGAGTCCGACGCGCAGCCGAAGTCGATGAGGTTCGCGATGCGGTGGATGAGCACGGTCGTCTTGCCGCTGCCCGCGCCGGCAAGCAAAAGCAGCGGTCCTTCCGTCGTCAGGACCGCTTTTTGCTGCATATCATTCAGTTTTGAAAACCGCGCGGCGATGATCGCCCGCCGCACGGTCAGAAATCGCTGTTCATAGCTTGTATCCATTCTGTACTCCCGTATGTTCGCTGCTTCAATAGATACCGCTATTTTAATACATCCGGCGATTTTTGTCGATACTTAAAAATAATTTCTCAGATTCGCCAGCGCCTTTTTCTCGATGCGGCTGACCTGCACCTGCGACACGCCGATGATCTTTGCCACACGCTCCTGCGTCAGCGCGTGGAAATACCGCAGATCGATCACCAGCCGTTCCCGCCCAGAGAGCTGCGCGAGCGCCGCGCGCAGCGACAGCGACTCCACGATCCGCTCCTCCATGCCGTCGGTACAAAGCACATCCTCAAGGGAAAAGCCCTCCTCGCCCGTCTGGCGCTGGATGGACTCGGCGCTCGCCGTTGCCGTCTCCGCCGACGCGATCTCCTCCGGCGTGAGTCCCAGCTCCGCCGCCAGCTCCGAAACGCCCGGCTCGCGCCCGAGCCGCGCCGTGAGCCGCTGGCGCGCCATTTTGATGCCCGCCGCGCGTTCTTTGATGCTGCGGCTGACCTTCACGCTGCCGTCGTCGCGCAGAAAGCGGCGAATTTCGCCCGCGATTTTCGGCACGGCGTAGGTGGAAAACTGCGTGCCGTAGGCGGCGTCGAACCCGGCGATCGCCTTGAGAAAGCCGACGCAGCCGAGCTGATAGAGGTCGTCCGGGTCAATGCCGCGCCCGAAATACCGCCGCGCGACCGACCAGATGAGCCCGGAATTTTCCAGCACGAGCTGCTCCGCCGCCGCGCGGTCGCCCGCCTGACTTCTCTGGATGAGCTCCTCCTGCGTTGTGCTCAATCCGCCTGCCCCCGCCGGACGATCCGGCGCTTCATATGTACGCTCGTGCCCTTGCCGGGGCGGGAGGTCACGCGCAGACTCGTCATAAAGCTCTCCATGATCGTAAAGCCCATGCCGCTGCGCTCCTCGCCGCCGGTGGTGAACATCGGCTTTCGCGCCGCGGCGACGTCCGCAATGCCACAGCCCTTGTCCTTCACCAAAATGTCCAGCACATTGTCCGGCAGGACACGGCAGCGGATGGTGATTGGTCCGATCGTGTCGCGGTAGGCGTGGACGATGCAGTTCGTCACCGCCTCGGACACGGCAGTCTTAATATCGCCCAGCTCGTCGAGCGTGGGGTCGAGCTGCGCGGCAAAGCACGCCACGACCGCGCGCGCCAGCGCCTCATTCGCCGACCGGCTGGGAAATTCAACGCTCATGCTGTTTTCAGGCTTCATACGGAAACGCTCCTCTCTTCAATTTCCACGATCTGCTCCATGCCGGACGCGCGCAGCACCTTCATCGGCTGCGGCGGCACGTCCCGCAGCATCAGCCGCCCGCTCAGCTCTCGCATTTTGCGCAGCGTCGAGATGACGATGGCAATGCCGCTGGAATCCATAAACGTGACCTCGCGGAAATCCAGCACACACGCAAGCGGCAGATAGAGGTCGATCTTGTTGCTCACCACCCGCAGAATGTCGCGCGCGGAGTGATGGTCGATCTCGCCGCGCAGCGCGATGGTCAGCTGCTTTTCCTGCAAAAAACTGGTCAGATTCATCGGTATATCCTCCCGGAAACAAAAAATGGACACGCACACCCGTGTGTGCGTGTCCAGTATAGTTTTTCCGCCGCGATTTTCCCGTCGAACGGGCGCGGGGACTTATTTTTTCAGGCGCTTTTCGCTGCTCTCAAGCTGCTCCAGCAGCGCCTTTGCCTTGGCGAGCTTGTCGCGCTGATCGTTTACGACCTTTTCCGGCGCGCGGGAGACGAAGCTCTCGTTAGACAGCTTGCTCTCAAACATGGCGATCTGCTTCAGGCAGTTCTCCTTTTCCCTGGCAATGCGCGCCAGCTCCTTTTCGGTGTCGATGAGCTGATCGAGCGGGATATAGAGCTTGGCATCCGCCGTGACGACACAGAGCATATCCTCGTGCCCGGCGGGGTCAGCGTCGCACAGCACGACCTGATCGGCATAGGCAAGACGGCGGATAAAGCCCTCTCCCTGCCGGAAATAGTCGTTGTGCGCCGACACGACGTACAGCGCCGCCTTGCGCGACGGCGGGACGTTCATCTCCGCGCGGCGGGCGCGGATCGCCGAGATCGCGTTCTTCACCATTTCCAGTGCGTCCGCCTCCGCGGCAAAGTCCAGCGCGTCGTTCGGCGTGGGCCACGCGGCGCGGATGAGGAAGTCGCCCTCGTGCGGGATCGCCTGCCAAATCTCCTCGGTGATGAACGGCATGAACGGATGCAGCAGCCGCAGGAGCTGGTCGAGCACATACACAAGCACCTGCTGCGCCGTGCGCCTGCTCTCCTCGCCTGCGTCATACAGCCGCGCCTTCGTCAGCTCGATATACCAGTCGCAGTAGGTGTCCCAGATAAAGTCGTACACCTTGGCAGAAGCAACGCCAAGCTCATAGGCGTCCATATTCTCCGTGACCTCGCGGATGAGCGTATTGAGTTTGGAGAGCACCCACTTGTCCTCCAGCTCCAGCTTCGACACGTCGGGCAGACCCGGCTCGTCCACGCTGAGGTTCATGAGCACATAGCGGCTGGCGTTCCAAATTTTATTGGCAAAGTTGCGCATCGCCTCGCACTTTTCCACATAGAAGCGCATATCGTTGCCGGGCGAGTTGCCGGTGATGAGGTTAAAGCGCAGCGCGTCCGCGCCGTAGGTGTCCGCCATCTCCAGCGGGTCGATGCCGTTGCCGAGCGATTTGGACATCTTGCGGCCCTTATCGTCGCGCACCAGACCGTGGATGAACACGGTCTTGAACGGCTCTTTCTTCATCTGCTCCATGCCGGAGAAGATCATGCGCGCCACCCAGAAGAAGATGATGTCGTAGCCCGTGACCATATCGGTCGTGGGATACCAGTATTTGAGGTCGGCGGAGTCGAGATTGGGCCAGCCGAGCGTGGAGAACGGCCACAGCGCGGAGGAGAACCAGGTGTCCAGCACGTCCTCATCGCGCGTGAGCCTCGTGCTGCCGCACTGCTCGCACTTGGTCGGGTCTTGACGGGAGACGTTAATGTGCCCGCAGGCGGCGCAGTACCACGCCGGGATCTGATGACCCCACCAGAGCTGCCGGGAAATGCACCAGTCGTGCACGTTTTCCATCCAGTTGTTATAAATTTTCGTAAAGCGATCCGGCACAAAGCGCACGCCGCCGTCCTTTACGATGCGCAGCGCTTCCTTCGCCAGCGGCTCCATCTTCACGAACCACTGCGCGGAGATGAGCGGCTCAACATCGTTGTGGCAGCGATAGCAGGTGCCCACATTGTGGCTGTACGGCTCGGTCTTGATGAGGTAGCCCTGCTCTTCCAGATCCTTCACGATCGCCTTGCGGCACTCATAGCGGTCCATGCCGTTGTATTTGCCGCCGTTTTCGTTGATCCTGCCGTCATCGGCGATGACGCGGATGATCTCCAGATTGTGCCTCAAGCCGACCTCAAAGTCGTTGGGGTCGTGCGCCGGGGTCATCTTCACCGCGCCCGTGCCGAAGCCGATCTCGCAGTATTCGTCGCCGATGATCGGAATTTCGCGGTTCATGATCGGCAGGATGCAGGTCTTGCCGATGAGGTGCTTGAACTTTTCGTCCTCCGGGTTCACGGCGACGCCGGTATCGCCCATCATCGTCTCCGGGCGGGTGGTGGCGACCACGATGTCGCCGCTGCCGTCGGTGAGCGGATAGCGGATATACCACAGATGACCGGGCTTGTCCACATACTCGACCTCGGCGTCGGAGAGCGCCGTGATGCAGTGCGGACACCAGTTGATGATGCGGCTGCCCTTGTAGATGAGCCCCTTGTCATACATCTCGCAGAACGCCTCACGCACCGCTCTGGAGCACCCCTCGTCCATTGTAAAGCGGCTGCGCGACCAGTCGCACGACACGCCCAGTCTTTTCTGCTGCTGCACGATGCGGCTGCCGTACTTTTCCTTCCACGCCCACACGCGCTCGAGGAATTTTTCGCGCCCGAGGTCGTAGCGTGTCAGACCTTCGTTCCTGCGCAGCTCTTCCTCGACCTTGATCTGCGTGGCGATGCCCGCGTGGTCCGTGCCCGGCAGCCACAGAGCGCTGTAGCCCTGCATCCGGCGGTAGCGCGTCAGGATGTCCTGAAGGGTAGAGTCCAGCGCGTGCCCCATGTGGAGCTGCCCCGTCACGTTGGGGGGCGGCATGACGATGCAGTACGGCTTCTTGTCGGGATCGGGCGTCGCCTTGAAGCAGTCGTTCTGCATCCACAGCTCGTAGATCTGCCCCTCGACCTGCCTGGGATCATACTGTTTGGGTAATTCTTTTCTCATGGTATATCTCCTAAATTTGGTTTTTCTTAAACTAATTCGGCGGACAGCGGCTTTGCGTGCGACAGGAAAAACTCCTTAAAGTCCTCCGGCGTGCCGAGCACGAGATCCTGCTTTTGCAGCACCGTCGCCGCGCCGCTGTGCGTCAGCAAAAACAGCCGCGGCGTTTCGACGAACGCCTCCATGGTGTTATAGTCATAATCCTTGCCGCCCAGATTCGACTGGATGCGCATTTTATCCTCCGTAAAGCGGATGGTCGGCTTCTGCGAAAGATCCGCCGCGCGCAGGCTCGTCAGATGCTGGCGCGCCGCCTTGGCAAAGCGCGTGCCCGCGCCGCCGGAAACGGACGGCAGCACGCGTGAGAGCGCCAGCAGCAGAAAGACCGCGCCAAAGACGATCCTGCGCTGGCTGCGCGGCTCGGTCAAGCCGAGCACGAGCAGCACGGCGGCTGCGATAAACAGCACCGCCGTCATGACATAGCCGATCACGCGCCGCCGATGCAATTCCTTCTGCGCAGGTTCGGACGCGGCAAGGCTCTGCATCTGGTCGGTCGGCTTCCAGAGCTTGGGATTGCGCTTGCGCGAAATCATCTCCGTGCGCGCCTGCAGGGCTTTTGCCAACTCGCCCTCTAAGTCCATGGCGTAGCCGCTGGGGGCAAATACAAATTCTGATTGCATAGGTTTGCTCCTTCTCTCTTTTTTAGCTGTGGTTTCGGTAATTGAAAACTCAAGCAGCGTCGCACAGCTTGCGCCAAGAAGATTCGGCGAAGCTCGCGGGCGCAACTGCGCGAGGCTGCCACACAAAAAACGCCCTGAACCGAAATTAGTTCAGGGCGAAGTCTTGCTCCGTGGTACCACCTGAGTTCCCGAAAACGGGCGCTCTTCGCTCTGTAACGGGAGCACCCGGCGGGGCTTACTGCATTTCAGCCCGCGGCTCGGAGGCGACGTTCGGACTGTCTCCCGAAAGGCTTGCACCAAGTGCCTTCTCTCTGCACGGGATCACAGTCGTACTCTTCCTCTTCCTTGCCTGTGGCGGTATGGGGGGCGCGCTTAGACGTCCTCGATGATGGGCGACGGCTTTGCCGCCTGCGGGTTCACCAGCGCGCGGAACTTGGCGCGCGACTCACGCAGATCGGACAGCGACTGCGCGATGGAATCCTCCGTGCGCTTCATCGCGTCGTCCACATAGTCGTTCGTGACCTGACGCAGCTCCTTGATCTTCTGCTGCGCGGCGCGGATCATATCGTTGGCTTCCTGCTCCGCCTGACGGTAAATTTCCTCGCGGGAGACCATCTGCTTGGCGCGCTGCTCCGCCTGCTTGAGGATATTTTCCGCCTCGCGCTTGGCGTTGGTGATGACCTCGTTGCGCGATTCCACGATGGTCTTTGCCTGTTTCAGCTCGCCCGGGAGCTGGTTGCTGATCTCATCCAGCAGATCGAGCACCTTGTCGCGCTCGACCACGCACTTTTCCGCACCCAGCGGCAGACTCCACGCGTCCTGCACCATTTCATACAGGGTGGTAATGATCTCCTCTACTCCATTTGCCATTGTTGGTCCTCCTTAAGTAACCGCTGATTCGATCGACAAGAGGCATCAGCGAGAGATTTTGGTTCAAATGAAAGTTTGGAAAACGCAGGAATACTTTGTGTATTTCGCGTTTTTCAAACTGCACAGTTGGGGCAAAAGATCCGCTGATGACCGCAGGCGATTGGATCAGCGGTTACTTCTCATTCAGCTCCGCCAGGCGGGAGCGAAAATCGTCAATGATCTGTTCGGGCAGAAAATCCCGCAGGTCCGCGCCGTAGTGCCCCATCTCCTTGACAATGCTGGAGCTGAGGTACATAAACTGATGCTCCGCCGTCAAAAACATGGTGTCAAGCCCCGGATTGAGCTTGCGGTTGATAAGCGCCATCTGAAACTCGCGCTCAAAGTCCGACATCGCGCGCAGCCCCTTGACGATCACGCCGCAGTTGCGCTCGCGCGCAAAATCCGCCAAAAGCCGGTCAGAGTGCGCGATCTCCACATTGGGAATGTCCGCCGTAACGCGCCGCAGCAGCTCCACGCGCTCTAGCGCCGTAAACATCGGGCGCTTGTCGGCGTTTACCATCACACAGACGATGAGCTTGTCAAAGCTCTTTGCCGCACGGCTTATGATATTCAGATGCCCGTTTGTGACCGGGTCAAAGCTGCCGGGATAGATCGCAGTATTCATAATGCCTCCGCTCCCGCGCTTTCCTTGCGGTAAAGCGACACCGCCGTTTTGCCGTACCGATACGTTTTTGTGAGCGCCAGCGCGCCGAATCGATCTGGAAGCTGCTTTTCGATCGGTCTTTCGCAGATTATTATACCACGCTGCGATAAAATGTCAATTTCCGATATGCGATTTAATGCATTTTCCAGAAAAACCTCCGCATAGGGCGGGTCGAGGAAGATGAGGTCGAACTGCTCCCGGCAGGAAGCGAGATACGCCATGTAGTCCATCCGCACGACCTGCGCGCGCGTCTCCAGCCGCGTTTTGGTTAGATTCTCGCGCACCACGTCCAGCGCCTCGCGGCGGCAGTCTACAAACACCGCCCGCGCCGCGCCGCGGCTGAGCGCTTCGATGCCGAGCTGTCCCGACCCTGCGAACAGGTCGAGCGCCCGCGCGCCAGGGACGTCAAACTGAATGGCGGAAAACAGCCCCTCCTTGACCTGATCGAGCGTCGGGCGCGTTTCCAGCCCCCTGGGCGCTTTGAGCGGCGTGCTGCGCGCCGTGCCGGTGATGACTCTCATGGCTGGGTCTCCTCCTTGTGATAATACTGCCAGACCGCCTCCGCCGCGCTCTGCGGCACGACCTTGGCAAGCTCGGCTATGCTCGCCGCGCGGATCGCGCCGACGGACTTGAAGTGCCGCAGCAGGTCCTGCCGCCGCTTCGGTCCGATGCCCGCGATCGTCTCCAGCGCCGAGGCGCGCACATGGCGGCTGCGCAGCAGCCGGTGATAGGTGATGGCAAAGCGGTGCGTCTCCTCCTGGATGCGCCCGATGAGCGCAAACACCGCCGGCTGCGCCGTGAGGCTCAGCTCCGCGCCGTCGGGCGTGATGAGCGCGCGCGTGCGGTGGCGGTTATCCTTGACCATGCCGAAGATCGGGAATGACAGCCCCATCGCCGCCAGCTCCTCGCGCACGCACTGCGCGTGCTCCTGACCGCCGTCGATGAGCAGCGCGTCCGGCGCGGTGTCAAAACCCGCGTCGCCCGCCTGATAGTGCGCAAAGCGGCGGTGCAGCGTCTGGCGCATGGAGGCGTAATCGTCCTGATCCGTCAGCCCTTCGATCTTAAAGTGCTTATAGTCCTTTTTGCTCGGCTTTCCGTCCACAAACACCACCATCGACGAGACGATGTCCGTCCCGGCGGTGTTGGAAATATCATAGCTTTCGAGCCGGTGCGGCGGCCCGGGCAGGTGCATCATCGCGCCGAGCTGCGCAAGCGTCCCGTTCAGACGCTCGGCGCGCGTGGTCACGCGCTCGGCTTCCTCGCGGGCATTTTTCTGCGCCAGCTCCATCATGCGCACACCGTCGCCGCGCTGCGGCACGCGGATGTGCACCTTTTTGTGGAGCTGCTGAAACAGAAGCTGCTCAAACAGCTCTGCGTCGTCCATTGAAAACGGGAGTAAGATCTGCTTCGGCGCAGCGCCGCGCACGAGATAATACTGCTTGACGAGCGACGAGAGCGCCTCCTGCCGGTCGTCCGCCGGCGGGAACAGCTCATAGTCCTTGTCAAGCAAGCTGCCGTCCACATAGTGCAGCACCGCAAGGCACGCCCGCGCCTCGCTCTGATAATAGCCGATGACGTCGGTATTTGCCATCGTGCCCGCCGTAACGAGCTGCTTCTGGCTGAGCGACTGCACGGCGCGCATACGGTCACGCAGGACGGCGGCGCGCTCAAATTCCAGCCGCTCGGCGGCGTCCTCCATCTGGCGCTGCAAGTTGGCGGTCAGCTCGCCGTATTTGCCGTCGAGCATCATCACCGCCTGCTCCATCCGCGCGCGGTACTCCTGCGCCGAACGGGACGGCTGACACCAGCCATCGCAGTTGTTCATATGAAAATTCAGACACGGGCGGTCTTTTCCGATGTCGCGCGGAAATTTTTTGCCGCAGCCGGGCAGCTTCGGGCA
>CALACZ010000142.1 GCA_937890735.1 uncultured Bacillota bacterium | reverse complement strand
CCTGATAGAGCAGGCAGTCGTCGCCGATCTCGGCGGTCTCGCCGATGACGATGCCCGTACCGTGGTCGATGACAAGGCGTCTGCCAATGCGCGCGCCGGGGTGAATTTCGATGCCTGTCCAGAGCTTAGACCACTGCGACACCGCGCGGGCTAAAAAGCGGCAGTGATGACGCAGCAGCCAGTGGGCGATGCGATAGTCGATCGTGGCGTGCAGTCCGTTATACAGCAGCAGAATTTCCACCGCACTGCGCGCCGCGGGGTCGTTGCGCTGGTAAGCGCGAATATCTTCTATCAAATGCATGGATTCCTCCTAAACGGGACAAAAACAGAAAACCCGCCTCCTGATTCGTATCAAGAGGCGGGCAAAAACTCGCGGTTCCACTCTGATTTCTTACTTTAGCCTTGACGCGGCTTACACGGGGTCTCCCCTCGCTCACGAATGCACTTCCCCTGCGTTACGGCGATCTCCGCTTGCAGCCGGTGGCGGGGACTCTCTGACGCGTCCGGCAGGGTACTCTTTTCGGTCAACGCGATATGCAGTTTTGCTTTTTTACGCGCACATCATATCACGCGCGCCGCGCGGTGTCAAGTAAGCGATGCTCAGTTCTTCGGCAGCAGGATATGCCAGTTCTTCACGAAATATTCCACGCCCGAGTAGATTGTGGTGGCGAGGATGACGATGCTGACCACGAGGTCGAGCGTCGGGATGCCGGGCAGCGCCATCATCAAAAGCAGCCCCACCATGGTGCTGGCGGTCTTGATCTTGCCGCTCCAGGCGGCAGCGATGACCTTGCCGTTGTTGGCAGCGACCATGCGCAGACCCGAGATGGCAAACTCGCGCGCGACGACGATGAACACGATCCAGTCGAGCATTCTCCCCTGCCCGACGAAGATGATGAGGCAGGATGTGACCAGCAGCTTATCTGCCAGCGGATCGAGGAATTTGCCGAAATCCGTGACCTGATTGCAGCGGCGGGCGATCTGACCGTCGATAAAATCGCTCAGGCTCGCCAGCGCAAATACGCCGAGCGCGACCCAGCGCAGCGCGGGATCATTCGCACTGAGGATGAGAAATACCATGAATACGGGGATGAGCACCACGCGCACGAGCGTGATCTTGCTGGCTGTTGTCATTTGTCTGTTTCCTCCAAATCTCCAATAAGCTCGCCGTCGCAGGTATCCGTGACGGTCACGGTGACGAACTGCCCCGGTTCGACGTCGCGGTTGGACGAGAACCAGATCTTGCCGTCAATATCGGGCGAATCGGCGTAGGTCCTGCCGAAATACGCCTCATTTTCTTCGTCATAGCCCTCACAGAGCACCTGCATGGACGTGCCGATGTGCGAGGCGTTGTAGTCGTCCATAATGCGGGACTGAAGCTCCGTGATGACGTCGGCGCGGTGCTGCGCGACCTCCTCCGGCGGATACTCCATCTTTGCCGCGCGCGTGCCCTCCTCGGGCGAGAATACGAACGCGCCGACGCGCTCCATGCGCACCTCGCGCAAAAAATCGCACAGCTCCTCAAATTCTGCCTCGCCCTCGCCAGGAAGCCCCGCGATGAGGCTCGTGCGCAGCACAAGCCCCGGAATGCGCGCGCGGAGCTTTGCCAGCAGCTCCCTGAGGTATTTGCCGCTGCCGCGGCGGTTCATCTTTTTGAGGATGCCGTCGTTGATGTGCTGGATGGGAATGTCCAGATACTTGACGATCTTCGGCTCAGACGCAAGGACGTCAATAAGCGCGTCGGACATCTCATCCGGGTAGAGATAGTGTACGCGCACCCAGACGATGCCGTCGATCAAGCACAGCTTCGTCAGAAGCTCCGCCAGACGGCGCTCGCCGTAGAGATCCAGACCGTAGCGGCTGGTGTCCTGCGCAACGACGATCAGCTCTTTGACGCCGGACGCGGCAAGCTCGCGCGCTTCTTTTAACAGCGCATCCATCGGACGGCTGCGGTATTTGCCGCGCAGCGACGGGATGACGCAGAAGGCGCAGTGATTGTCGCAGCCCTCGGCAATTTTAAGATATGCGTAGTAGCGCGGCGTGGTGAGAATGCGCCCGCATTCGGGGATATTCTCGTTGATGCTGTCAAATTCGGACACGCCGCCGCCGGACAGAAGCTGCCGCACGGCAGACACGACGTCATAATAAGAGCCCGTGCCGAGAATGCCGTCCACCTCGGGAAGCTCCTCCAAAATCTGCTTCTGGTAGCGCTGGGCAAGGCAGCCCGTAACGAGGATCTTGCCGACCGTCCCGGCGGCTTTTCGCTGCGCGACGGCAAGAATATTATCGATCGCCTCGGATTTTGCCGAGTCGATAAAGCCGCAGGTGTTGACGATCACCACGTCGCAGTTGTCCGGCTCTGCGCTGACGGTAAAGCCAGCCTGCCGCAGAAGGTAGAGCATCTGCTCGGCGTCCACCTGGTTTTTGGCGCAGCCGAGGCTGACCATTCCAATCGTTTCGTTCATTCCAGTTCCTCCGATTCGGAGAGTTCAAGATCCGCGCGGTAGCGCGCGAGTGCGGCGCGGATGTCGCTCCAGCTGTGCCCGCGGCGCAGCAGCGCGTCGGTCGTGCGCCTGAGGAGCTTATCGTCCACAGATCTTCCGTCCAGCGCGCGGTGAAGATACTGATCCAGCGCACCGTCCATGTCCGGGATGGCGGCGAGCGCATCCTGCCAATATTCGCGCGGGATGCGCTTTTCATAGAGAATTTGCTCAATGCGGCGGCGGCCGTAGCCCTTGCGGACGGCAGACTGCACAAGCTGCTCCGCCACGGCGGCGTCGTCCAGCAGGTGCAACTCGTCCAGCCACTGCACGGTATCCTGCGCGTCCTCCGGCACAGCGCCCTTGTCGGTCAGGCGCTTTTCGAGCGCCGCGCGCGAGATGGCGGTCGAGGACAAAATGCGCACAGCGCGCTGCCGCGTGCGCGCGCGGGCAATGGCGGCGCGCAGGGCGGAAAGCTCGTCCTCCGACAGCTCCCGCCCGGCGTATAAGTTAAGATCCGCAGCCAGAAACGGCGGAACTTTCAGCCGCTCCCCTGTTTCCAGCGTGCACACCAGCGGACCGTCCGGCTGTGCGGACGGCGCCAGCGACTCAAGTTTCATCGTTAAAATCGTCCGCCGAGACGCTCACGGGCGCGCTTGCGGGCGCGGCGGGGCGCTTGGCGCGGCTGCCCTGGAGCTTCCACATATTCTCGCGGACTTCCTTTTCTACGCGGTCGGCAACGTCTGGATGGTCGATGAGGTACTTTTTCGCGTTGTCGCGCCCCTGACCGATGCGCTCGTCGCCGATGGAGAACCAGCTTCCGCTCTTCTGGATGATGTCCAGCTGTGCCGCCATA
Source organism: uncultured Bacillota bacterium (assembly GCA_937890735.1). GTDB lineage: Bacteria > Bacillota > Clostridia > Oscillospirales > Oscillospiraceae > CAG-170. The sequence continues at coordinate 2,621 of CALACZ010000142.1, read as the reverse complement.
TCGACAAGCTCTCCCCACTTGGAGATGCCCTCGCCGTACATGATGTCGAACACCGCCTCCTTGAACGGAGGAGCGACCTTGTTTTTGACGATCTTGGCGCGGGTGCGGTTGCCGACGATCTCCGTGCCGTTTTTGATGGCTTCGATGCGGCGGATGTCGATACGAACCGACGCGTAGAACTTGAGCGCGTTGCCGCCGGTGGTCGTTTCAGGGTTTCCGTACATGACGCCGATCTTCATACGAAGCTGGTTGATGAAGATGACGACGCAGTTCGTCTTGGAGATGTTGCCCGCGAGCTTGCGCAGCGCCTGCGACATGAGCCGCGCCTGCAAGCCGACGAATGTATCGCCCATTTCGCCTTCAATTTCAGCGCGGGGCGTGAGCGCCGCGACAGAGTCCACGACCACAACGTCGATCGCGCCGGAGCGCACGAGTGCGTCGGTGATCTCCAGCGCCTGCTCGCCGGTATCCGGCTGCGAGACGAGCATGGAGTCGATGTCCACCCCGATGGCGGCGGCGTAATCGGGGTCGAGCGCGTGCTCGGCGTCCACGAAGGCGACCTCACCGCCGCGCTTTTGCGCCTGCGCGACGATGTGCAGCGCCAGCGTCGTTTTGCCGGAGGATTCCGGCCCGTAAATCTCAATGATACGCCCCTTGGGCACGCCGCCGATGCCGAGCGCGGCGTCCAGCGCCAGCGAGCCGGTGGGGATGGCGTCCACGACCAGCTCCGGCTTGTCGCCCAGACGCATGACCGCGCCCTTGCCGAAATTCTTTTCGATCTGCTGCAGCGCCGTATCGAGCGCCTTGCGCTTTTCTCCCAGAGCAGCCGGGTCGGCAGACGGTTTCTTTCGTTCCATGCGAATGCCCTCTTTTCCTGTTTTTCTGTATTATACCATGAAAAAACGTGAAAGTCAAACGTTTGTTTTGATTTCTGGCAGGCGCGCCGAGACTGCGCGCACAACGCCGCGCAGGTCGCGCACAAAGCGGAGCGTGTCATAGCCGTGCGCGCGCAGAAGCTCGCCCACCGCGTGCTCCTGCCCCATGCCGAACTCCAGGCACAGATAGCCGCCCGGCTGGAGCGCGGAGGTAAAATTGCGCAGGATCAGGCGGTAAAAGTCCATCCCGTCCGCGCCGCCGTCCAGCGCCAGATGCGGTTCGTAGTCCTTTACGGACGCGTCGAGCTGCGCCATCTCCTCGCGCGTGACATACGGCGGATTGGAGACGATGAGCGAGAACTTGCCCCAAAATTCGGGCGCTTTCTGGCGCGCGTCGCCAAGCAGGCAGTGTACGCGCCCGGCGAGCTTCTGCTGCGCGGCATTCTGCCGCGCCACCCGCAGCGCCGCAGGCGACACGTCGCACAGCGACACGCGCGCCGTGGGCACATGATTGGCGATGGCAAGCCCGATGCAGCCGCTGCCGGTGCACAGATCCAGCACGCGCTGCGGCGGCGGGAGCTGCCGCAGATGCAGAATGGCAAGATCCGTGACCGCCATGGTATCGTCGCGCGGGATGAGCACATCGGGCGTTACGATGAGGTCCATGCCGTAAAAGCTCCACCTGCCGAGTAAGTAAGCCAGCGGTTCGCCGGCATCCAACCGCGCGAGCGCGGCGGCGAGCTGCTCTTCCAGCGCCTCCGGCGCGGGCTCATCGTGGTCGGCGATGAGCTTTGCCTGCGATTTGCCGCTGAGCTGCGAGAGAAGCAGGCGCGCATACGGCGCGGCGTTTTCACCCTGCGAGGCGATGAGCGCCCGGCGCGCGGCGAGGAACAGGTCGCCGTACGTCTTTACCATCGATCCGCGCCTTCCTGCGTGGGGATGACCATGGTGAGGGCTTCGATGGCGACCTCGATCATGGAATCATCCGGCTCGTTGGTGGTAAAGCGCTGCATCCACATCCCGGGCGCGGTGAGGATGCGCGTGAGCCAGTTGTCGTGCCGCCCGACGAGGCGGTTGAACTCATAGCTGACCGACACCACCACCGGCAGCAGCGCCAGCCGCAGCAGCAGCCGCAGGAACATATTATCCGTGGGCAGAATGACGCTCACGAGTGAGAAAACGAGGATGGACAAAATTACGACCACGAACAGAAAGCTCGTGCCGCAGCGAGGGTGAAAGCGCGTCTGGATACGCACGTTTTCGACCGTGAGCGGCAGGCGCGCCTCATAGCAGCGGATGGATTTATGCTCCGCGCCGTGATACGAAAACACGCGCTTCATATCCCTGGTTTTGGAGATGAGGATAAGATAGCCCAGGAAAATGATGATGCGCAGCACGCCCTCAATGATGCAGCGCGCCAGCGGCGAGTGCAGCCAGCGGTCAAAAATGCCGCCAAGGAGCGTGGGCAGCAGAATAAACAGCCCGATCGAGAGCGCCACGCCGAGCACGACAGAGATCGTCACGACCGCCTTTTCCAGCTTTTCCGAGCCGAATTTTTGTTCAAACCACTTTTCAAATTTGGACGGCTCTTCCTGCTCGTCCTCCGGCAGATTCTCCGCCGAATACATCAGCGCGCGCACGCCGCTGACCATGGACGAGAGAAAGTTGACGACGCCGCGGATGAGCGGCCACGCGAGGAAGCCGCTGCGCTTTTTGACCGGCTCTTCCTTGCGCTTCAAGCCCTCG
>CALACZ010000141.1 GCA_937890735.1 uncultured Bacillota bacterium | reverse complement strand
TCACTTCTTGCGCCTTTTGTCATCTTTTTTTCGCTTTCTACTATTGATTCGCATCGGAGGGGGAGGCAAGGGGTGAGTGCTGCACTGGCGGGTTTGCAAAAGCCCAAGGCCTCCTCTTGGGGGAGGCTTTGTGGGGCGCACCGCACCGGCGCGATCAATGCCTGCAAAAAGCGGAAGGGGACTCCCCTTCCGCTTTTCTTTATCCTTTTACATCCTGCCCATCTCGCAATATTTGCCGGATATTTTTCTCCGCCTTGCTGCGCGGGAGCATGACCTCGTGCCCGCAGCCGGTGCAGCGGAGGCGGAAATCCATCCCTGTGCGCAGCACGAGCCATTGGCGGCTGCCGCAGGGGTGGTCTTTTTTCATCACCAGAATGTCGCCCAGACGCACGTCCATCTCAAGTGCCTGCCTTTCCCTTGATCTCGTCCCAGTAGCGCTTCGCCGCCTGCTCGGTCTTGTTGTCGCCCGGGACATAATACTGCGTCCCCACCAGCGCGTCCGGCAGGTATTGCTGCCGCACCCAGTGGTTCGGGAAGCTGTGCGGATACAGATACCCCTGCTCGCGCTCAAAGCCCGTGCCGTCGGCGTGGACGTTTTGCAGCTCGCGCGGGATCGGTCCTGCTTTGCCCTTCTTCACGTCCGCCATCGCGCGGTCGATCGCCAGATACCCGGAGTTGGACTTCGGCGCGGTCGCAAGCAGGATCACCGCGTCCGCCAGCGGCAGCCGCGCCTCGGGAAGCCCCAATTGCAGCGCGCTGTCCACGCACGCCTTGACGATGGCGATCGCCTGCGGGTACGCAAGCCCCACGTCCTCCGCCGCCGAGCACAGAATCCGCCGGCACGCCGACGGCAGGTCGCCCGCCTCCAGAAACCGCGCCAGATAGTGCACCGCCGCGTCGGGGTCGGAGCCGCGGATGGACTTCATCAGCGCCGACAGCGCGTCAAAATGCTCGTCGCCGTCGCGGTCATAGCGCATCGCCGCGCGCTGCGAGAGCGCCTTCGCGTCCTCCATCGTGAGCTTCAAAACGCCGTTTTCCGGCTTCCCGGCGGCAAACAGCAGCTCCACCGCGTTCATTGCCTTGCGCATATCGCCGCCGCAGGCATAGCAGATGTGGTCGAGCACGCCGTCCTCCGCCTGCACCGTCACGCCGTTTTTCTCCGCCATGTAACGCACTGCGCGCTGCACCGCCGGCAGCGCCTGCGCGGGCGTGACGGGCTTGAACTCAAACACCGTTGAGCGCGACAAAATGGCGTTGTAGACGTAAAAATACGGATTTTCGGTCGTGGACGCGATGAGCGTGATCTTGCCGTTTTCGATATATTCCAGCAGCGTTTGCTGCTGTTTTTTGCTGAAATACTGAATTTCGTCCAGATACAGCAGCACGCCGTTCGGCGCTAAAAACGTGTCGAGCTGGGCGTAAATTTCCTTGATGTCGCCCGTGGAGGCAGTGGTGGCGTTGAGGCGGCAGAGCTTGCGCTGCGTCTTGGCGGCGATGATGTTCGCCACCGTCGTCTTGCCCGTGCCGGACGGACCGTAAAAGATCATGTTCGGCACATGACCCGACTCGATGAGCCGGCGCAGCAGCCCACCCGTGCCCAGAATATGCTCCTGCCCGCAGACCTCCGAAAGCTCGCGCGGACGCAAAGCGTCCGCCAGTGGCTGATACATAGAACGATCGCCCCCTGCTGTGTTGATGCGTGTATTATACGAGATCGGCGGGGGATTTACAAGACGTCAGTCGGCATCCGCCCGCCAGTGCTCATTAAACCACTGCCGCTGCGTCAACCAATACTGCGCCGCCCTGACCGCGTGCTCCCGGAACTTCTGAAATCCCAGATCGATGGGATAAATTCTATCCTGCGAATACTGCTCGGAAAAGACGTACATCCCATGCCAGCCGTTTTCAGGATGCTCCGCCGTGCCGCCGTTGACCATGGAGATGAATTTCGGCAACTTCAGGAAATCACCGTCCAGCACAATGATCGTGCTCCAGAAGAATGACCGCATCGCCTGCATGGACGGCTCTCTATCCCGCGTCACGCGGTCGCGGACGCTTGTTTTACTCTGGATGCACCCAAAGCAGAATCGCTTACCGTTTTTTGTGTGGACGACCGCGTAAAGATCAAAGACGCTCGCCTTGATCTGCTCCTTCAGCCAGCTTATGTCGCGCGGCTCATTGTCCAGTTCGTGCGCCTTGATAAGCGTGTTCAGGTCACGCTGGAGCAGGATGTCGATGTTGTCCTCCCGCAGCGCCGCCGAAGCCCGAATTTTGATCAGTTCCTCAAACGCGTGCCCGCTGGATTTTTTCCAGCTCTGATCCGCGCTGATGACCTTGGCGATGGTGTCGGCGTCCTGAATGCCGCTTTTCCTGTGCACATGGGCCTCATACACCGTCCGCCAGATCAGCGCAGCTTCCACATCGGGAAAGCGCTCAATGCCCGCAATAGTCGCGTTTTTGATGGCTTCCTTCTGCGCCGCGGTCTCGATCTCCTCCACTTTGGATGCCGGAATCATGCCGTTTCTGGAGCTTGCGGCAAGTTCACTTTCCATCCGCTGCTTTTCGCTGAGATAAGTGTCTGCGTAGACCTGTCCGCAATAGTCCCGAATGTCAGAAACCGTCATTGCCTTTCCCTCCAGAATGTTGATGATCTGCTTTCCCCACGCATAGGCGAGCAGCGGCGGGACAGCGTCGCCGATCTGCTCGTACTTATCCTGGACCGTCCTGTCGATATGCGGCACCAGGAATGGACCGCCCGCGAAATCATAGCAGTCCGGGAACGATTGCAGCCTCGCACACTCGCGGACTGTGAGCGCCCGATCGTAAACGGGATGCACGAACTCGTCCAGGCAGTGGCTCGTCACCGTCGGAGACGCTTCACCCGATTTCAGGCGGTAATTGCGCTTGATGAACATTTTTTTCGGCAAGACCCGCCGTGCCTGCAAGGCTTCCCGTTCTTCTCCCGTGTAGCGCTCAAACAGCTCCTTCAGGCTCTCGCCCGGATGCAGCAGCGCAAAGCGCTCCAGCGTGCAGGCGCGGTGCTTCATGGGTGTCTGATAGGTGACGGCATTGTTCGTGCCCTGTCCCAATTGCCAAAACTCGTTGTCGCGCATCAGACCTGAAAACGCGGAGGCTTCGCCCGTGTACGCCGTGCCCTCCGCCTCGGTATTCGGCACGACGTTCGGCAGCTCCGCAAATGCCTCCGCCACCGTGACCTCTTTCTTCTGCGTCGGCAGCGGTTCGGACAGCTTCAGGTCCTTCAGCCGCGTGGCGAGAATAAAAAATCGGTTGCGCCGCTGCGGCACGCCGTAATTTGCCGCATTCAGGACCACTTCGATATAATTTTCATACCCCGCCGCCGCAAGCTCGCGCCGGAGCACATCGACGATCCGTTCCGACTTGCCCTTTTCAACCGTTTTTGTGGTGATGGCGGGGACGTTTTCAAACAGGATCATCTTTGCCTTTGCGATCTTTGCGATCCGAAGCCCCTCTCGGAATAAAAACTGACGTTCATCATAAAAAGACCGAGACGTATTGCCCGCCGTTGAGAAGGTCTCGCAGGGCATCCCCGATGAAACCAAATCCACGCCATCGGCGGGGATGTACTGCAAAATTTGCTCCGCCGTTACGTCGCGGATGTCGGAATGGATCACATGGACCTCCGGGTGATTGACGGAATATGTGTCCACGCAGCTCTGGATATACTCGATCGCGACCAGCGTGCGAATGCCCGCCGCGTGAAAGCCTGTGCAGATACCGCCCGGACCGGAAAAACAGTCTATATGTGTCAGCGCCATCGTTTTCCCCTCCATGTCGATGTCTGCAATGTGTCGGATATTGTTCCTTAGAATCGTAGCACAGCGCGGCGGGTTTTGCAATGTTTTCTCCCGTTTTCCTTGCCGCAAATGCGGCATTTGTGCGAATTTGGACTTGCCGGGGCGGAATAGAGTAGAGCATGGAGGTGGGAGTCATGTTCTCAGCCGCGGTATGGCTGATGCTCAGCGGGATGCTCTGCTCGCTCCGCATTTCGGCGGGCGGCGGCTCGTTTCCAAAGCCGCTCAGCGCCCAGGAGGAGCGGCACTATCTCGCGCTCGCCGCGCAGGGCGATCTCGACGCGCGCAACATCCTCATCGAGCGCAACCTGCGCCTGGTCGCGCACATCATGAACAAGGGTTGAAGCAATCGGATGTTTTTCGGTGCGAAAA
>CALACZ010000140.1 GCA_937890735.1 uncultured Bacillota bacterium | reverse complement strand
ATATTCTCATCTCGTCGAATCTGGAGCGGCTTTTGTACCTGCTCACGGGCTCGGACGAGATCGTGCGCGGCTATATGCGGGAGCTTAATGACACCGGGCGCTATGAGGTCTCCGCCGATGTGCTGGCGCAGATCCAGGCGCACTTTGACTGCGGCTTCTGCGGCGACACCGGCACGGAAAAGACCATCGGCGATGTGTTTGCCGACTGGGACTATCTGCCCGATACGCACACCGCCGTCGCGTGGAACGTGCTGCGTGCGTGGCGCGCGCAGAGCGGCGACGACCGCCCCGCGATTCTGGTTTCGACCGCCAGCCCGTTTAAGTTCTGCGCGAGCGTTCTTGACGCGCTGGGTGTTCATACGCACCGCCCGGGCGTGCAGGTCATCCGGCAGCTTGCCGAGGTGAGCGGACGCCCTGCGCCCGCACCGCTGGCACAGCTCGAAGGGAAGTCCGTCCGCTTTACCGCCTGCACCACAAAGGAAAATATGGCGCAGACCGTTCTGGAGCTGCTCGGCTGATGGCTCTGTATGCGATCGGCGATCTGCACCTGTCGTTCGGTGCGGACAAGCCCATGGACGTATTCGGCGGGCGGTGGGACGGATATGTTGACAAGCTGCGGGCGGGTCTTTCCTGCATCACGGAGGAGGACACAACGGTCCTGCTCGGCGATCTGAGCTGGGCGATGTCCATGGAGGCGGCGCAGCCGGATTTCGCGTTCATCTCCGCCATTCCAGGGCGCAAGATCATCCTCAAGGGCAATCACGACTACTGGTGGACGACGGCGGCAAAATTCTACCGCTTCTGCGCCGAGCAGGGCTTTTCGCAGATGGAGGTCCTGCACAATAACTGCCTTCTCTACGGCGACGTGGCGCTGTGCGGCACGCGGGGCTGGTTTTATGAGGAAGAGCGGCACGGCGCGCACGACGAAAAGGTGTTCCTGCGCGAGCTTTCGCGGCTGGAAACCTCGCTGCGCGCGGCAGGGGAGCGCGAAAAGCTCTGTTTTCTGCACTACCCGCCCAAATATCAGGGCTACGAGTGCGAACCGATCCTGGAGCTGCTGCAAAAATACGGCGTGCGCGACTGCTATTACGGACATCTGCACGCCGAAAGTCTGCGGCTGGCGTTTTTAGGACGCAGCCACGATGTCGATTTCCACCTGGTGTCTGCGGATTATGTAAACTTCACCCCCGTAAAAATCAGAAATTGATGAAAATTAGAAAATAACTGTGGAAAAATTCAAAAAAGTCTGCTAGAATAGAGCGGATTCAAAATTGGTGCACCAGGGCGTAACGCCGCACCATGGTAGGAGGAAAAACCGATATGAATGTTAAGAGCGTAGAAAAAGAGAATGGCAGCGCAAAAGTTGTCGTCGAGATCGACAAGGCGGAGTTCAACGATGCACTGGGCAAGGCATATGCCAAGTGCAGGAAGAACATCCTGATCCCCGGCTTCCGCAAGGGCAAGGCGCCCCGCAAGGTCGTGGAGAGTATGTATGGCGCGACCGTTTTCTACGAGGATGCCATCAATGAGATATTCCCCGAGATCTACGCGCAGGCGATCGAGGCGCAGCAGCTCAAGGCTGTCGGCACGCCGTCCGTCGCCGATATGGATACCGATGAAAACGGCAACGTCCTGCTGACCGTTTCCACCGAGCTGTACCCCGAGGTCAAGCTCGGCGCATACAAGGGCATCGAAGTGCCCAAGGCTGCCGTTTCCGTCTCCAAGGCGGAGGTCGATGCGGAGCTGAACCGCATGGCGGAGCGCAACGCCCGCATCGAGACCGTTGACCGCGAGGCAAAGACCGGCGACACCGTCATTCTGGACTTTGAGGGCTTTGTGGACGGCAAGCCGTTTGACGGCGGCAAGGCGGAGGGCTACTCCCTGAAGCTCGGCAGCGGCTCGTTTATCCCCGGCTTTGAGGATCAGCTCGTCGGCTGCAAGGCTGGCGACGAGAAGGACGTCGTTGTGACGTTCCCGACCGAGTACACCCCGGAGCTTGCCGGCAAGGAAGCGACCTTTAAGTGCAAGATCCATGAGGTCAAGGAAACGACCCTCCCCGAGCTCGACGACGAGTTTGCGAAGGACGTGTCCGAGTTTGAGACCCTCGCCGCGCTGCGCAAGGACATCAAGGCGCGCTTTACGAAGTCCCGTCAGGAAGAGGCTGACCGCGCGTTTGAGAACGAGGCGGTCGAAATCGCGGGCAAGAACATGACCTGCGACATCCCGAACTGCATGATCGAGGATCAGCTGGACAAGCACCTGGAACAGTTTGCCTATCAGCTTCAGATGCAGGGCATGAAGATCGAGGACTACGCCAAGATGATGGGCGGCGACCTCAAGGCGATGCGTGAGTCCATGCGCCCGATGGCGGAGACCACCGTCCGCTCCAACATTCTCCTCAGCCAGATCGTGGACGAAGAGAAGCTGTCCGTGACCGACGAAGAGATCGAGGAAGAGCTCAAAAAGATGGCGGAGCAGTATCAGATGGAGCTGGACAAGGTCAAGGAGCTTGTGAAGAAGGAATCCGTGGAAGCGGACCTCGCCGCGAAGAAGGCGATCAAGCTGATCGTTGACAACGCCGTTGCCGTTGAGAAGAAGGAAGAGAAGAAGCCCGCCGCCAAGCGCAGCACAAAGAAGGCTGCGGAAAAGGCAGAGGGCGAGGAGGAAGCTGCTGAAAAGAAGCCCGCCAAGCGCGCCTCTAAGAAAGCGGCGGAGACCGCAGAGGAAAAGACGGAGGAATAATGGTCCTGCCGGATGGTTAGAATGTTGCATCCGAAGAAAGGAGTTCCGTTTATGAGTTTAGTACCGTATGTTGTTGAGCAGACCAGCCGGGGAGAGCGGTCGTATGATATTTTTTCCCGCCTGCTCAATGACCGCATCATCATGCTCTCGGAGGAGGTCAACTCCACCACAGCCAGCCTGATCGTCGCCCAGATGCTCTATCTGGAGGCGCAGGATCCCGATAAGGACATCCAGTTCTACATCAACAGCCCCGGCGGCAGCGTCACCGACGGCATGGCGATCTATGACACCATGCAGTATATCAAGTGCGACGTTTCCACCATCTGCATCGGCATGGCGGCGTCCATGGGCGCGTTCCTGCTTTCGTCCGGCGCAAAGAGCAAGCGCATCGCGCTGCCGAATGCTGAAATTATGATCCACCAGCCGCTCGGCGGTACACAGGGTCAGACCACGGATATGCAGATCCATGTGGAGCGGATGCTGAAGATCAAGCAGCACCTCAACGAGATCCTTGCGCATAACACTGGCAAGCCGATCGAGACGATCCGGCAGGACACCGAGCGCGATAATTTCATGACCGCCGAGCAGGCAAAGGAATACGGTCTGGTCGATAAGGTCATCTATACCCGTTAACACAGCACGAAAGGAGACGGCGGTATGGCAAAGGACAGCATCCGCTGCTCATTCTGCGGCAAACGTCAGGAGCAGGTCAACCGCATCATTGCGGGACCCAACGTTTATATCTGCGATGAGTGTGTGCAGCTTTGCGCAAGTATCTTGCGCGATGAGATGCACCCAAACGCGACCTCGAAGCTGGAGCTTCCCGACACGCTCCCGACCCCGCAGGAGATCCGAACCTATATGGACCGCTACATCATCGGGCAGGACGCGGCAAAGATCGCCCTGTCTGTTGCGGTCTACAATCACTATAAGCGCATTTACTTTGAGAACAAGTCGGACGTGGAGCTGCAAAAGAGCAACATCCTCCTCATCGGTCCGACGGGCTCTGGCAAAACGCTCTTTGCGCAGACGCTCGCCAAGATCCTGAATGTTCCGTTCGCCATCGCCGACGCAACCACCCTCACAGAGGCGGGCTATGTCGGCGAGGATGTGGAAAACATCCTTCTGCGCCTCCTGCAGGCGGCGGACTTTGACGTGGAGCTGGCGCAGCGCGGCATCATCTACATCGACGAGATGGATAAGATCGCACGCAAGTCCGAAAATACGTCCATCACACGCGACGTGTCCGGCGAGGGCGTGCAGCAGGCGCTGCTGAAAATTCTCGAGGGCACGATCGCAAACGTTCCGCCGCAGGGCGGGCGCAAGCACCCGCAGCAGGAGTTCATCCAGATCGACACCACAAACATCCTCTTTATCTGCGGCGGCGCGTTCGACGGCCTGGATAAGATCATCAGCAAGCGCACCGAGCAGTCGTCCATCGGCTTTGACGCGCCCGTTACCAGCAAGAAGGGGCAGGACGTCGGGCAGCTCTTCCAGCTCGTGCAGCCGCACGACCTGCTGAAGTTCGGCATCATCCCGGAGCTGGTCGGTCGTCTGCCGGTCATCACCTCGCTCAGCAGCCTCACCAAGGAGGATCTTGTGCGCATTCTGACCGAGCCGAAGAACGCTCTGTGCAAGCAGTACACCAAGCTGCTGGAATACGACGGCGTCAAGCTCAGCTTTGAGACTGCCGCACTCGACGCTATTGCGCAGCAGGCGCTCGACCGCCAGATCGGGGCGCGCGGACTGCGCGCCATTATGGAGCGCGTCATGCAGAAGATCATGTACGACATTCCGTCCGATCCGTCGATCCAGAGCGTACAGATCACCGCAGCTTGTGTCCGCGGCGAGGCAGAGCCCATCATCACGCGCGACCCGGCAAAGCTGCGCGCGCCCATCCGCAACGCGGGCGTTACGCTGTAAACAGTCACAAAAGTAATAAGCAGCCGTGTAAAATTATTCACAGTTGCTTATTACTTTTGCCATATTTAGCAGCTATGCTTATACCATAAAAATTATCTCTCCTGGAAGGGAGCGTGACTTATGTACGATTTTGAACGACCGTCTGTTCTGCCGGTTTTGGCGCTGCGGGGACTGTGTGTGTTCCCGAATATGCTGACACATTTTGATGTAGGTCGCAAAAAGTCCGCCCGCGCGGTGGAGGAAGCCATGCGCGCAGATCAGCACATTTTCCTCGTTGCGCAGAAGGACGCGCAGAAGGACGACCCCACGCGCAGCGACCTTTACGAGGTCGGCACGGTGGCGATCATCCGGCAGGTGCTGCGCCTGCCGGGCAGCAATATGCGCATTCTGGTCGAGGGCTTGACGCGCGCGCGGCTTCTGGATGTGGTACACACCGAGCCGTATCTGTTCGCGCGCGTCATCGCGCTTGTCGAGCAGCCAGTTAAGGAAAATATTCCCAAAACGCAGGCGCTCATGCGCCAGACGCTCGCACAGTTCGACCAGTTCGTCGATCTGGCGGCGAAAAACCTCTCGGATGCAATGCCGGATCTGTATGAGGAAACGAGACCGGGTTATCTTGCCGACTTTGTCGGGCAGAACGCTTCGTTCTCCTATCAGGAAAAGCAGAAACTGCTCGAGCAGCTCCATCCCGTGCGCCGCCTGGAACAGGCGTCGGTGTATCTTGCCAAGGAGCTGGATATTCTGAATCTGGAAAGTGAAATTTCCGAAAAGGTCCAGCAGCGCGTGGATAAAAACCAGCGCGAGTATTACCTGCGTGAACAGCTCAACGCCATCCACGAGGAGCTGGGCGACAGCGACGGCGGCGAGAACGGCGATGATTACGACCGCCGCATCCGTGCGCTGAAGCTGCCCGCGGAAACGGAAGAAAAGCTGCTCGGCGAATGCCGCAGGCTCTCAAAGCAGCCGTCCACCTCGCCGGAGGCGGCGCTGCTGCGCAATTATCTCGATTTTGTGCTGGAGCTGCCGTGGAACAGGCGTACGCAGGAGCGGCTGAACGTCCGCGCCGCCGAGCGCATTCTGGACGCCGACCATTTCGGGCTGGAAAAGGTCAAGCAGCGTATTCTTGAAACGCTCGCCGTGCGGCAGCTCGCGCCGGAGCTGCCGGGGCAGATCCTGTGCCTCGTCGGTCCTCCGGGCGTCGGCAAAACGTCCATCGCGCTGAGCATCGCCCGCGCGCTGCGGCGCAATTATGCCCGCATTTCGCTCGGCGGCGTCCATGACGAGGCGGAAATTCGCGGTCACCGCAAGACGTATATCGGCGCAATGCCCGGTCGTATCCTGTCCGGCATCGCGCAGGCAAAGTCCAAAAACGCGCTGCTCGTGCTCGACGAGATCGACAAGCTTGGCGGCGACTACCGCGGAGACCCCGCGTCGGCGCTTCTGGAGGTACTTGACTCCGAGCAGAACGCCACGTTCCGCGACCACTATCTCGAAGTGCCGTTTGACCTGCACGAGTGTATGTTCATCGCCACCGCCAACACGCTCGATACCATTCCGCGCGCGCTGCTTGACCGCATGGAGGTCATCGAACTCGGCTCGTATACCGATGAGGAAAAGCTCCAGATCGCCAAGCGCCACCTGCTTCCCAAGCAGATCGCGCGCCACGGCATCCCGAAGGGCACGGTGCATCTGTCGGACGACGCCATCCGCGAGATCGTCACCTGCTACACGCGCGAATCCGGCGTGCGCAATCTCGAGCGCGAGCTGGCGGCGGTCTGCCGCAAGTGCGCGATGCAGCTGGTGGAGGACGACGCGCCCAAGCGCATCCGCATCACCGGCGCAAATCTGGACCAGTTCCTCGGTCCGCGCAAATTCCTACCGGACGAGCTGCCGTCCTGCGATACGGTCGGACTCGTCACTGGGCTTGCCTGGACGGCAGTCGGCGGCGAGACGCTGGAGGTCGAGGTCAACGTGGTGGACGGCACGGGAAAGCTCGAACTGACCGGCAACCTCGGAAACGTAATGAAGGAATCCGTCTACGCCGCTATGAGCTATATCCGCTCGCGCACGGCGCAGTACCATCTCGCACCCGACTTTTATAAGACGAAGGACATCCACGTCCACTTCCCGGAGGGCGCGATTCCCAAGGATGGTCCGTCCGCCGGTATTACGGTCTGCACGGCGATCGTCTCCGCGCTCACCGGCGCGCCCGTGCGGCGCGACATCGCCATGACGGGTGAAATTTCCATCCGCGGCAGAGTGCTGCCCATCGGCGGACTGCGTGAAAAAACGATGGCGGCGCTGCGCCACGGTGTGCATACCGTCATCATCCCCGCCGCGAACGAAAAGGACCTTGCGGAGATCGACCCGACGGTGCGGAAGGCGCTCAATTTCATTCCCGTGCGCTATGCGGACACGGTGATCGAAACGGCGCTGGATCTGTCAGCGCTTCCTGCGGCGCAGCCGGAGGACAAGCCGGAAGCGCCCGCGTTCATCCCGCCGAAAAAGCCGTCCCGCCAGAAGCCGGGCATCCGCCAGTGAGGGCGCGCGTATGAATCTGCACAATGTGGAATTTATCCGCTCCTGCGTTTCGGTCGCAGAATGCCCGAAGGACGCTCTGCCGCAGATTGCCTTTGCGGGCAAGTCCAACGTCGGTAAATCCTCGGTCATCAACTGCCTGCTGCGGCGCAAAAATTTCGCCCGCGTGGGCGAATCGCCCGGAAAAACGACGCATATCAACTTTTTCTGCGTCGACAAGACGCTCTATCTTGTCGATCTGCCGGGCTATGGCTACGCCAAAGTGCCCCTGCGCGAAAAAGAGCGCTGGGCAAAGCTGATGGAACAGTATTTTGCTGCCGACGACACCATCGCGCGCGGCGTGCTGCTCGTAGATGCGCGGCATAAGCCCACGGAAAACGATGTGGTGATGGCAAACTGGTTTCTCGGCAGCGGCAAGCCCTTCGTCGTGGCGGCAAACAAGATGGACAAGCTGAAAAAGAGCGAAGTCGAGCCCAATCTTGCCTGTATCCGCCAGACGCTGGGACTGCCCGATACCGTGGAGCTCATCCCGTTTTCGGCGCAGAACGGCACAGGGCGTGATGCACTGCTTAGGTTTATCACGCAAAACGACTAACTGTAAAGGGGAGCGCGCTTGCCGCGCTCCTTTTTCTGCATTGCCAAGTGCGTGTTTTTATGATAAAATATAAAAAATACGCAAAGAGGGAACAACGCTTGAATCATTTTATTTCCTGGGTACAGCAGCTTGATTTTGACTCCGTCATCCAGACGGCGCTGATCGTCTGCGCCTCGCTTTTGTGCATCACGTTTCACGAGACGTGCCACGGCTACGCCGCGTATCTGCTCGGCGATCCCACCGCAAAGCGCGCGGGGCGGCTGACGCTCAACCCGCTGCGGCACATTGATCTTGTCGGTCTTGTGATGATGGCGGTCGTCCACTTCGGCTGGGCAAAGCCCGTGCCGGTGGATATGCGCAATTTCAAAAATCCGAAAGCCGGCATGGCGCTCACAGCGCTGGCAGGTCCGCTTGCCAACGTGCTGCTGGCGTACATCGCGGTGCTGCTGTATATGGCGCTTGCCGCGGTATACTATGTGAAGGCAGCGGCGTGGCTTTCGTATGTGCTCACGTTTTTGTACTGCGTGCAGCTCATCAGCGCGGGTCTGGCGGTGTTCAATATTTTCCCCATCCCGCCGCTGGACGGCTCAAAGGTGCTGTTCGCGTTTCTGCCGCCGCGCGCGTATGACACGCTCATGCGCTATGAGCGCTACGGCATGGCGCTGCTGGCAATTTTGCTTCTGACCAATGTTCTGGACGCTCCGCTGACGTTTTTGCGCGAGGGGCTGCTGGATCTCTTGATGAAAGGCGGCAGTTGGGCGTTTACGCTGACGCTCAAGTGCCTGATGTAATAAATTTATGGAACAACCGCGCTACCATCTGGAGGGCATCGTCCACACGCGCGCCG
Organism: uncultured Bacillota bacterium; assembly: GCA_937890735.1. Lineage (GTDB taxonomy): Bacteria > Bacillota > Clostridia > Oscillospirales > Oscillospiraceae > CAG-170. Next base: position 5,174 of record CALACZ010000140.1, on the reverse strand, counting down.
AAACGCCGGAGGATTTTGACGGTCCGCTGGACGTGATCTTCCTGCTGCTGAGCAAAAACAAGATCGAAATTCAGGACGTCAGCATTTCTGCCATTTTGGAGCAATATCTGGCGTATCTGGACGAAATGAAGCGCATGGACGTGGAGATCGCCAGCGAATTTACCGCCATGGCGTCGCACCTCATGCTCATTAAGACCAAAATGCTGCTCTCCGCCGCCGAACAGGAGGAGGCGATGAGCGAAATGGAGCTGCTCATCCAATCGCTCGAGCAGCGCCAGCGCAAGCAGGCGTATGAGGCGCTCGCGCCTGCGTTTTCGTGGATGTCGGAGCGCAACGGCGTGGGCGCGGGGCTGTTCTGCAAGCAGCCGGAGCCGTATTCGCGCGACAATACCTACCGCTACCGCCACGAGCCGCAGGACCTTCTGGACGCGTTTGCCGCCATGCAGGAGCGCAGCGAGCGGCTGCTGCCCCCGCCGGTGTCGAATTTTGCGGGCATCGTCGGCTCTGAGCCGTATTCCGTCACGCAGAAGGCGGCGCAGCTCTTAAAGCGGCTTATCTCGCACGGCGTGTGCAAATTCCTGTCGCTGTTTCGCGGCAGCAAAAGCCGGTCGGAGATCGTGGCGACGTTTCTGGCAGTCCTTGAATTATGTAAACTTAAATCCATCGCGGTCGAGCAATCCGACGGCGGCGAGGTCGATGTGACCTACCTGCAAATGCCGGAGGAGACGGTCGCGCACGAATAGGAGGCGGCGGCGTGGAACAAACTGAATTGCAGCGGACGCTCATGGCGGTGCTCTTCGCCGCGGGCGAGCCGGTGAGCATCGCGCGGCTGTCGCAGTCGCTGGAGGTCGATGCCGACGAGATCGAGCGCGAGGCAAAGGCGCTCATGGACAGCCTCTCGTATAGCCGCAGCGGCATCCGCATCGTGCGGCTGGAGGATGCGTATCAGATGTGCTCCGCCTCGGAGCAGGCGGCATTCGTCACCAAAACGCTCGAGACGCGCAAGCCGCCCAAGCTCTCGCAGTCGCAACTGGAAACGCTGACGATCGTCGCGTACTATCAGCCCACCACGAAAGCGTACATTGAACAGATCCGCGGCGTGGACAGCGCGTATTCCGTCAGCGCGCTGCTGACGAAAAAGCTCATCTGCGAGGACGGACGCCTCAATGTACCCGGTCGCCCGATCTTATATCGTACCACGCCGGATTTTCTGCGCGTGTTCGGGCTTTCGTCGCTGGACGAGCTGCCGGAAGTCGAACTGACCGATCTGCGCAGCCGTCAGCAGCTTCAGCTTGACATGAGCGAAGCGCCCGCCGCGCAGGAGGGAGAGGCTGCCGAATGAGCTGGTGGATGATCGTACTGCTCGTGCTGGCGGTGCTTGTCCTCATCGGCTGCATCCCGGTCGGCGTGGACGCAGGCTTTGACGGCGAGGTGCGGCTGGCAGTCAAAATCGGTTTGATCCGTGTGCGCATCCTGCCGTCCAAGCCGAAAAAGCCAAAAAGGCAGAAAAAGGCGCAGTCTGCCGCAAAAAAGCCTGCGCAAAAACCGGCTGCCGCACCAAAAAAGCCGCTGTTTTCCGGCGATCCGAAGGAGCTGCGCTCGCTCCTGCAGCTCGGCGTGCGGACACTCGGCGACCTGCGGCGCAAGCTGCGCGTGGAGCTTTTGATCCTGCGCCTGTACTTCGGCGGCGGCGACGACCCGGCGAAAAATGCCGTCGCCTACGGGCGGGCGTGGGCAGTCATCGGCGGCATCACGCCGCTGCTGGACAAACTTTTCGTCATCCAGAAGCGTCAGATCGAACCGCAATTTGACCCGCAGGCAGGAAAAATGCGCGCAGAAGGGCGCATGATACTCACGATCACCATCGGGCGCGCGCTCGCCCTCGGCATCCGCGCCGGACTCGGATTTTTGAAGATCGTAACAGAAAAAAAGAAAGGCGATGCAGAACATGAACCACCCTCTGTCTGAAATGCTCGGCGATACCATGAGCAAAATTCGGGAAATGATCGACGTCAACACCGTGGCGGGCACGCCCATCACCACGCCCGACGGCGTGACCATCGTGCCTATCACAAAGGTCTCCATCGGCTACGGAGGCGGCGGCAGCGACTACGCCGGGAAAAATCCCGCCGGGCGGGACGACGCTGTGTTCGGCGGCGGCGCGGGCGTCGGCGTGAACATTACGCCGGTGGCGTTCCTCGTCATCCGGGGCGAAAATGTGCGGATGCTGCCCATCGCAGAGCCCGCGTCCACATCGGTAGATCGCCTCATTGAGCTGCTGCCGGATATTCTCGACAAGGCGGATGATTTCCTCGCCTCGCGTAAGGCGGCAAAACAGGCGCAGGACGCTCCCGCGGAATAATCCGCCCGCGCCCGGCAAAAGCTACGCCGGGTGATGGATTTGAAACGGCCATTTTTGCAAACGGCAGCGGCAGCCGCCGCTGCCGCGCTGCTTCTTTGCGGCGTATGTCATGCCGCCGCGCCGGAAAACTCCGCGCGCAGCGCCATCGTGATGGACGCGGCGACGGGGCGTGTTTTATATGAAAAAAACGCCGACGCGCGCAGCCTCATCGCCAGCACGACCAAGATCATGACTGCGCTGATCATTTGTGAGCAATGTGACCTTCAGGACGTTGTCACCGTCCCGGCGGAGGCGGTCGGGGTCGAAGGCTCGTCCATGGCGCTGACTGCCGGGGAGGAACTGACGGTCAAGGCGCTGCTGTACGGCATGATGCTGCGCTCCGGCAACGACGCCGCTGCGGCGCTCGCCATCTATGCGGCGGGCAGCATCCCGGCGTTTGCCGAAGCCATGAACCGCCGCGCGGCGGAGCTCGGTCTGCGCGGGACACATTTTGAAAACCCGCACGGGCTGGACGGAGAGGCGCACTATTCGACCGCCCGCGACCTCGCGCGCCTTGCGTGCGCAGCGCTCCAAAACGACGAGTTTCGCCGTATCGCCGGCACGAAAACCGTTACGATCGGTTGGCGCGCGCTGACAAATCACAACAAGCTGCTCTGGCGTTATCCCGGCGCGACGGGCGTCAAGACCGGCTACACGAAAAAAGCCGGGCGCGTGCTCGTCAGCAGCGCGCAGCGGGACGGCTGGGAGGTCGTCTGCGTCACCATCGGCGACCCAGACGACTGGCGCGATCACGCGGCGCTGTTGGATTTTGCGTTTGAGACTTACGCGCCGTGCCCGCTGCTGCGGGAGGGGGAACGGATCGCACGCGTGCAGGTGTTCGGCGGCGCGCAGGAATTTGTTTGGCTGCGTACCGCGTCGCCGGTCACGCTGCCGCTGGCGGCAGGGGAGCGCGCGGAGATACGCATCTTTGCGCCGCATTATGCGTTTGCCCCCGTCCTGCCGGGCTTTGCCGGGCGGGCGGAGGTGCTGGTAAATGGCGAAACTTTGTACTCTGTCCCACTTTACTATGAAACCCCGGTCGCGCAGCAAACGCGCCGCCGGTAAACGGAAAGGAATGCCCATGGAAGAACGTCTGCAAAAGCTCCTTTCGCGCTGCGGCGCGGCGTCGCGGCGGAAGGCGGAGGAGCTGATCCTCGCCGGGCGCGTGCGCGTCAACGGCAACACCGCGCACCTGGGCGACAGCGCCGACGCACACGAGGACGTGATCGAGCTGGATGGCAAGCGCCTGCGCTTTTCGCAGCCGCGATTAGTCCTCATGCTCAACAAGCCGCGCGGATATGTCACCACGCTCTCCGACGAAAAAGGACGCAAGACCGTGGCGGAGCTGGTGCAGGACTGCGGCGCGCGCGTCTATCCTGTCGGGCGGCTCGACCTCAATTCCGAGGGGCTGCTGCTGATGACGAACGACGGCGCGCTGGCAAACCGGCTTATGCACCCGCGCGCTGGCTTTACAAAAACGTATCTCGTCTGGGTGACGGGCTATCGTGACGGTGTGGAAACATCTTTGCGTGAGCCGATCGAAATTGATGCCCGCGCCACCGCGCCCGCGCGCGTGCGCGTTGTGCGGCGGCAGGAGGACCGGGCGCTTTTGGAGTTTGTGATCTCGGAGGGGCGCAACCGCCAGATCCGCAGGCTCTGCGAGCGCGCCGGGCTGCGCGTGACGCGTCTGCTGCGCGTGGCGGAGGGAGAACTGAAGCTCGGGCAGCTCGCCTCCGGCGCATGGCGCGCGCTGACGGCGGAGGAGCTTGCGGCTCTTACAAAATAAGTCACACCAATTCGCGGAAATTTTGCAGTTTTGCTTGCAAAATTTCCGCGAAACCTGTATCATAAACAGGATTTGAATATTTAGGAGGTATCGTGCGTGTCGGACGATATTCTTTCTCTTTTGCAGGAGCGCTTCCGCACCTTCTCCAAGGGGCAGAAGCTCATTGCCAACTATATTATGGATTCCTACGACAAGGCGGCGTTCATGACCGCCAGCCGTCTGGGCAAGACCGTGGGCGTTTCGGAATCGACGGTCGTGCGCTTTGCCGTGGAGCTTGGCTTCGACGGCTACCCGAGTATGCAGAAAACGCTTCAGGCGCTCGTGCGCACCAAGCTCACCAGCGTCCAGCGCATTGAGGTCTCCAACAGCCGCATCGCGGGCGACGTGGTCGGCGCGGTCTTGCAGGCGGATATTGAGGCGCTGCGCCATACAGGAGAGCTGCTTGACCGCGAGCAGATGGAAAAGTGCGTGGACGCGATCTTGCACGCGCGGCGGATTTATATTGTAGGCGTGCGCTCGTCTGCCGCCATCGCGGTGTTTCTGAATTTCCACCTGCGCAGCGCATTTGATAACGTGCAGCTCATCACGTCCGCTTCCACGAGCGAAATGTTTGAGCAGATGATCCATGTGACGCATGAGGATGTGGTACTCGGCATCAGCCTGCCGCGCTACTCGGTGCGCACGGTGAAGCTCCTGCAATATGCCCGGGCGCGCGGCGCAACGACCGCCGCCATCACCGACAAGGTGGACGCGCCCGCCGGGCGCGTGTCCGACTGCGTGCTCGTCGCCAAGAGCGACATGGTATCCGTCGTGGACTCGCTCGTCGCGCCGATGAGCGTTGTCAACGCCCTCATCGCCATGATCAGCCGCCGGCAGGAGCAGTCGCTCTCGCGGACGTATCAGGATCTGGAGCGTTTGTGGGAGGAATACGATGTCAACGAATATGTCGAGTGACCTCATCGTGATCGGCGGCGGCGCGGCGGGAAT
>CALACZ010000139.1 GCA_937890735.1 uncultured Bacillota bacterium | reverse complement strand
ACATCAAGGAGCTCGTCCGCCACAAGCTGCGCGACGTCCTCGGCTGCGCCGGCAAAGCATAATTACAAAAGCGATCCCCCTGCGGCACGCCGCAGGGGGATTTTTTATCTCATCTCGTCTTGCTCAGATCGCGCACAGTGCCGCGGGGGGCGACGCGGGTGGGGAGCAGGTTCACGCGGTCGCAGGGCTCGTTTTGGAGCATTTTATACAGCAGCTCCATTGCCCACGCGCCGAGGCGCTCTTTATCGAATGTCATCGTGCTCAGCGGCGGATCAAGGTAGCGCGAGACGAGCAGGTCGTCCAGACTCATGAACGACACATCGTCCGGAATCTTCAGCCCGCGCTCCTTCACGGCGCGCATCGCCGGGATGGCGAACGCGTCGCCGGCGCAGAAAAACGCCGTGGGCAGCCGCTTTTCGCGCAGCAGCGGCTCAAAATCGCGCGAGGTCAGCGCCGCGTCGTTCGGCAGCGCCAGCATCCACGCAGGGTTATACTCCAGCCCAAACGCCTTGAGCGCGTCCATATAGCCGCCGAAGGTGTTCATATAATAGGTGTTCGGCACCTGCGTGCCGATGAAGCCGATCTCACGGTGACCGCACTGGCACAGATACTGCGTCGCCTGCCGGGCGGCATTGTAATAATCCACCTCCACCAGCGGCAGCGACCCGTCCTGCGCAAGGTGCGCGTCCACACATACGAACGGGATCTGCTCCTGCCGCAGCCGGGCGATGAGCGCAGGGTCGGACACCTGATAGAGGATCAGCCCGTCGCAGTCCTTGCCGTGGACCATGGCGATGAGCTGCTCACACGGCGCGTCGCGGTCGGCAAAGGTAAAGGTGATGCTGTAACCGAGCGCGTGGCTCGCCTTGAAAATGCCTTGCAGCGTCTCCTGCGCGAACTGCCAGAACAGCCCGTTCTCATGCTTGCGCATCACCACATGGACCGTCTGGCTCTTGCCGAGATTCAGGCGGCGGGTGTGGACGTTCGGCGTGAAGCCCGTGCGTTCGATGATGGCGCGCACATGGGCGCGCGTGGCGTCGCTGACACCGGGGCGGTCGTTGAGCACGAATGACACCGCCGTGGTGGACACGCCCGCCATTTTCGCAATGTCGCGGATCGTCAGATTGGGCACGATCAGCCCTCCCCTCTTCTCTAATCCTGTTTAGTCTAACACACGTTCTATCAATCTGACAAGTAGGAATCGCATTTTTTGTGATTTTTGATAAACTTTCTGCTGAATCAAAACTAAAACGCGAAAATATATTGACAGACGCGCGCAGATGATTTATGCTTGCTTTACTGGTTCAGTAAAGCCGACACAAGTTTTTGGAGCAACATATAAATTTTGAGGAGGAAACGAACATGAGCGAGAAGCTGGCGATTTACGGCGGCGAAAAGGCTAAGACCACGCCGAACTATCCGATGTATCCGGGCGGACTGGAGATCGGCGACGCGGAGAAGAAGGAAGTCCTGGAAGTGCTGGACAGCAAGTACCTCTTCCGCTACTACGGTCCGGAAGGCGTGGAGTCCAAGGTTCGCAAGTTCGAAAATAACTTCAAGGCAAAGATGGGCGCGAAGCACTGCCTCGCCACCAGCTCCTGCACCGGCGCGCTGCTGTCGGCTCTGACGGCTTGCGGCATCGGTCCCGGGGACGAAGTCATCGTCACCGGCTATACCTTCTTCGCCTCCTGTGCAGCGATCGTGGGTGTGCGTGCTATCCCCGTCATCGCGGAAGTCGATGAGACCCTGACCATCGACCCGAAGGACATCGAAAAGAAGATCACCCCGTCCACCAAGGGCATCGTGTGCGTGCATATGCGCGGCGTGCCGTGCGACATGGACGCCATCATGGCGATCGCCAAAAAGCACAACCTCCGCGTGGTCGAGGACTGCGCGCAGGCTTGCGGCGCGACCTACAAGGGCAAGTTCGTCGGCACGTTCGGCGACTGCGGCTGCTTCTCCTTCCAGTATCACAAGACCATCACCGCCGGCGAGGGCGGCGCGCTGCTGACGAACGACGACCGTCTGTACGCCCGCGCGTGCAGCTATCACGACACCGCTGCCTGCTGGCGTCCCGACCGCTTCGCTCCGCAGAGATTCGAGGGCGAATTGTTCTGCGGTTCGAACTTCCGTATGTCCGAGCTGTGCGGCGCCGTCATGTGCGCGCAGCTGGAGCGTCTGGACTACCTCAACAAGGCAATGCGCGACCATCTGGCACGCATCAAGCGCCAGATCAAGGACACGAAGGGCATCAAGGTCCGTCCGTGCCACGATGAGGCGGGCGACACCGGCATCTGCCTGATGTTCTTCCTCGACAGCAAGGAAAAGGTCGGTCCGTTCGTGGACGCGCTCAAAGCGGAGGGCGTTGCCGCCGGCGGCATCTTCAACGCCGGTATCCCCGACTGGCACATCTATGCCCACTGGAAGCACGTCATCGAGGAGAAGGCTTCCACCGACATCCAGTGCCCGTGGACCTGCCCGTATCATAAGTCCGCGCCCGTGCAGTATTCCCCCGATATGTGCCCGAACACGCTGGATTATCTGGGCCGTGTGGTCCATCTCGACCTGCCCGCGCAGATGACCGACGAAGACTGCGACATGATCGCCCACGCGATCAACAAGGTTGCCGCAGTCCTTGCGTAAAAAACCATATGACCGGGCGCGCCTGCGCCCGGTCATCTTTCACAAAATAAATTTAAAGGAGCTACACGATGAAATACTCTCTGTGCATTGAGCCGGTATTTGAAAACCTGCCGTTCTATGAGCGCTTCCAGGTCGCAAAAGCCTGCGGCTGCGACGCGGTCGAGTTCTGGGATCCGTGGGTCGGCAACGACTCCGTCACCCCCGAGGGGCTTGGCAAGGCGTCGGCGGACGCCGGTATCCCCGTTGCCGCGTGCTGCCTGAATCAGGCGTGGACCATCCGCATGAACTTCCCGTGGAGCGCCGTGAAGGCGAACGTTGAGAAGTCCATCGCCATTGGCAAGGAGTTCGGCTGCAAGACCTTCATCGGTCTGTCCGGCGACCTTGAGGGCAGCTTTGAGGACACGCAGAAGCTCGTCCTGCTTGAAAACCTCAAGCGCTCCGCCGAGATCGCGGAAAAAGCAGGCGTGACGATCGTGCTCGAGGCGCTCAACTCCATGTACGACCACAGGGGCTACTGGCTGAACTCCGCCTACAAGGGCTTTGAGCTCATCAAGGCGGTCGATTCGCCCGCCATCAAGCTCCTGTTCGACTGCTATCATATGCAGCTCATGGAGGGCAACCTCGTCAACAA
>CALACZ010000138.1 GCA_937890735.1 uncultured Bacillota bacterium | reverse complement strand
GCGGTCTTCTTCTGCGTCACGACGCAGGGACCCGCTTCGATCACCGTTACCGGGATGACCTTGCCGCTCTCATCGAAAATCTGGGTCATGCCCACTTTTTTGCCGATGATCGCTTTCTGCATTTGCATTTGTGTTTCCTCCTAATTTAAGGTTATTGGTTGACAAACTTGCGCATTGGGCACGCCTTGGTTTATCAACATGACCCGTCCGTCCTCATACATGACGAACCGTGGCGGGCTGCTGTAGTTATAATGAATAATTACAGCTTTATCTCAATTTCAACGCCAGCCGGCAGATCCAGGCTCATCAGAGCCTCGACGGTCTTCTGGTTGGGGTTGAGAATGTCGATCAGTCTCTTGTGGGTTCTGCGCTCAAACTGCTCGCGGGAATCCTTATACTTGTGAACAGCGCGAAGGATGGTGACGACTTCCTTGCGGGTGGGCAGCGGGATCGGACCGGAGACGGACGCGCCGTTGCGCTTCGCGGTCTCGACGATCTTTTCTGCACTCGCGTCGATGAGCTGATGATCGTAAGCCTTCAGGCGAATACGGATCATTTCCTGTTTTGCCATGAATGTTTCCTCCTTGATGTGACGTACTCAGTTTCTTTGGCTTCTGGGTACGGTCGGGGATCGTCTGTACGCTAAGCCGTGCGTATCACTCCGCACCATGAAAAAAGACCGACGCTGCGCCGGCCTTCTCCACTGCGGCGATATACGCTGCACAGAGGATCCTCAGCCGCCCGATGACCGGACATACTCCGCAGAAGTTACCGCCCGGGGCGCAATCTCCTGCATCATCGCATTTTGACACGCGTGGTAGCGTTGCCAGCCCCAATCGCGTGCCTAAGTATCATATAATAAAACCCCCTTGGTGTCAAGGGGGTTTTCAGGTTTTTTCATAAAATTTGCAGAAAAATTTCGGCGTTTTGGAGAAAATACGAGGTCGGTTATTAGTATGCGACGCCCCAGTAGATCATTTTCTTCGCCGGTTTTCCGCAGATCGGGCACACGTCGCCGAGGTGCTCCTGCTCCAGCGGCATACAGCGGGACGACATTCCGCCCTCTTCCTTCATCTTGAGCTCGCATTCCTGCTCGCCGCACCACATGGTCTTAATGAAGCCGCCGTGCTCCTTCTGGAGCTGCTTTGCCTCTTCGATGGAGTGCGCCTCAAAGATGTGGCTGTCGAGGTTCTGCTTTGCCTTCTCAAACATGCCCTTCTGCACGAGCTCGAGCTGCTCCTGCACGGCGGACTCTAACTGGTCGAGCGCGACGACGGTCTTTTCGCCGTCGTTGCGGCGCACGAGCACACACTGCCCCGCCTCGATGTCGCGCGGACCGATCTCCACGCGCACCGGCACGCCCTTCATCTCATACTGCGCGCACTTCCAGCCCATGGAGTTGTCGGAATCGTCGAGCTTGACGCGCAGACCTGCGGCGATGAGCCGCTCCTTAAGCTCCGCCGCCTTTTCCAGCACGCCCGCCTTGTGCATCGCCACCGGCAGCACGATCACCTGCACCGGCGCGATCTTGGGTGGCAGAACGAGACCGTTGTTGTCGCCGTGCGCCATGATGACCGCGCCGATCATGCGCGTGGTCGAGCCCCACGAGGTCTGGAACGGATACTGGAGCGTATTGTCGCGCCCCGTGAACGTCACGTCGTAGGCGCGCGAGAATTTATCGCCGAAATAGTGGCTCGTCGCGCCCTGCAGCGCCTTGTGGTCCTTCATCAGGCACTCGACGGTGTAGGTCGCCTCCGCACCTGCGAATTTTTCCTTTTCGGTCTTTTGACCGGGCACGACGGGGATCGCCAGCACGTTCTCAAAGAAATCGGCGTAGCACTTCAGCTGCTGCTCCGTCTCGTGGATGGCTTCCTCGGCGGTCTCGTGGATGGTATGACCCTCCTGCCACCAGAACTCGCGGCTGCGCAGGAACGGGCGCGTCGTCTTTTCCCAGCGGATGACGGAGCACCACTGGTTGTAGAGCATCGGCAGCTCGCGGTACGACTGCAGGACTCGCGACCAGTGGTCGCAGAACATCGTCTCGGACGTCGGGCGGAACGCCAGACGCTCCTCCAGCTTTTCACTGCCGCCCATCGTGACCCACGCCACCTCCGGCGCGAAGCCGTTTACGAGCTCGCCCTCTTTTTTCAGCAGGCTCTCGGGGATGAGCACCGGCATGGCGACGTTTTCATGCCCGGTTTTCTTGAACTCCGCGTCCATGATGCGCTGGATATTCTCCCAGATGGCGTAGCCATACGGGCGCAGGATGGTAAAGCCCTTGACGCTTGCGTATTCCACCAGCTCCGCCTTGCGGCAGATGTCGGTATACCACTGTGCAAAATCCTGCTCCATATCGGTGATCTGTTCGACTTTTTTCTCTTTAGCCATATTTTTCATCCTCTCGGAAATAATACTCCACGGTAACGATTCTATTCTATCACATCTGTCAATCCCCCTGACATAAAATGAACTACTGACCGGAAGGAGTGTTTCCATGCCCGAATTTACCGTCACTCTGGATACTGCCGCCGCCGGCTTTTACCGCCGGGTCGCCGGCGCGGCGGGGCTGAGCATCGAACAGGTGTTGTCCGACGCGCTCTTCAAGCTCGCAGGCGAGCTGGCGCTCGAGGCGCTGGCGAAAAAACAGGAAAAATAGCGCCGTCTCTCCCCGCCCGCTTCCGCCGCCGCGCCGCTCAAAAAGCCCTGCTGCCCGAAGCGGCGCTCCGCGCAGGAGCGCCGTTTACTTTTTTTATCTTGACGAACCTGTCATTTCTGGTATAATAACCTCAATTTATATGAAAGGAATGACGCAAATGAGCTCCGACAGCAGTGACTGTCCCAGTACGCGCTACATCTGTCATTTGATTTGGGGAGCATATCTGCACTGCGGGACGCAGCGCGGACGTGCTTTTTTGCATCTTTCGATGTAGTGACCGCAGACGTAGTAACCGCCGACAGCTCTTGCAGATCGAAGCATCGGTTGCTTTAGCGCGCGAATATTACAATTACGATCTCAAATGACAGAAAAGGAGCTGCATACATTGTCTACCACTACTTGCCTCATCATTATGGCAGTCTGCCTGGCATTTTCCGCCTATTTTTCGGCGACGGAAACGGCATTTTCCTCCGTAAACACCACAAAGCTCAAAACCCTTGCCGAGAAGGGCAACAAGCGCGCAGCGCTGGCCTGCAAGCTGCTCGAGCGCTATGACCGCCTGCTGTCCACGATCCTCATTGGCAACAACATCGTGAATATCGCCACAGCGTCCATCGGCACGGTGCTGTTTGTCAAGCACTACGGCGACGCCGGCGCAACGATCTCCACCGTGGTCGTCACGGTCGTTGTGCTGATCTTCGGCGAAATTTCGCCGAAAAGCATCGCCAAGGACAGTGCGGAGCGGTGTGCAATGTTCTCCGCGCCGCTGCTGCGCGTGCTGATCATTCTCTTTATGCCGCTCAACGCGCTCTTTTCGCTCTGGAAAAAGCTGCTGTCCAAGCTATTCTACCTCAATGCCGACACGAAAATGTCGCAGGATGAGCTCCTCATGCTCGTCGATGAGGTACAGCAGGACGGCAGCATTGATCAAAACGAGGGCGAGCTGCTGAAAAACGCGATCGACTTCTCCGAGCAGCGTGCGGAGGATATTCTCATCCACCGCACCGACCTGGCTGCGCTCCCGATCACTGCCACGAAGGAAGAGGTCGCCGCGCTGTTTACGGAGACGAAATATTCCCGGCTTCTCATCTATCAGGATTCTATTGACAATATTCTCGGCACGATCCACCAGAAGGACTTTTACGTCGGCTGCGGCGTGACGGACAAGCCGCTGCGCGACATCATTCTCCCGCCGGTCTACGCGCTGGAGCGCGAGCCGATCAGTCTGCTGCTCAAAAAGCTCCAGAAGATGAAAACGCACGTCGCCGTCGTGGTCGATGAATACGGCGGAACGTGCGGGATCGTGACGATGGAGGATATTCTGGAGGAGCTGGTCGGCGAAATTTGGGACGAGCACGACGAGGAGGAAACGCCCGTCAGCCAGGTGTCCGCAGATTCCTATCTCGTCGATGCCGGAATGAGCTTTGATGACTTTGCCGACCGCTTCGGTCTGCGGGGCGATTGCGAAATGTCCTCTGTCAGCGGCTGGGTCACCGAGCAGTTCGGGCGTCTACCCGAACCCGGCGATACGTTTGATTATGAAACGCTCCATGTGCAGGTCACACAGGTCGCAAACCACCACGTCGAGCAAATTCGCGTTTTTACAAAGCCGGATACCGGCGCGCAAAGTTCCAAAGAAAAAGCCGTATCCTGACAAACCGCGCCCGGAGAATCGCTCCGGGCGCGGTTTTCGCTTTTTCACCACCCCGCGGCGTTGTTTTTCCCGCGCGCGTCTGCTATAATGCAGGCTATGGTCGTGCGCATGATGTACGAAACGGGCGTGAGCATGAACCGCGCGTTCCGCGAGACGAGCGAAGGCGGGCTTGCCCGCCTCTATTCCCGCCGCGCCGCTGAAATACGATAAGAAAAGAGCCTTCCCGAATCGGGAAGGCTCTTATTTTTCGCCGCCCCCCGCAATGCCTTCCCCATATGGGGAAGGTGGCGCGAAGCGCTGGATGAGGAGAAGGGTGGTACGTTTTGAGCGGTCGCCACGTTTTGGCTGCACCAAAGCCTCCCCTTGGTGACCAAGGGGAGGTGGCACGGCGAAGCCGTGAC